>JBHADS010000226.1:0-6258 GCA_041855185.1 Lautropia sp.
CCCAGCCTTCCGCCGTGGGTTGCAGGCCGCGCGCATCGGCCTGCACCACCTGCCCGCCACGCTGCTGGAACAGCGCCGCATAGCCCTGCACCAGTCCACCGGGCGATTGCACGCTCCAGGGGTCGAGCCAGTGGATGGCACCGGCCAGCACCTCATTGGCCAGCAGGCCCGGCTCCCGCTGCCGCAGTGCGTCGCGGTCCAGGACATCGGCGCGCAGCCCGTGGCTGCCGATCAGTGCCCGGGCGTCGGCCGCCGCGCGCGCGAATGCGGTGGGGTTCCGATAGACATCCATCCACCCGGATTCGCGCACCAGACCCTGCAGTCCGGCGGCCTGCACCAAGGGGGCATGTTCGGCCACGCAGCGCTCGATCAGCGGCAGCATGTCCCGGGCGGCACGGGCCAGCCTGTCCGGGGCTGACTCCCGCCAGTAGCGCCACAGCCAGGGGGCGAGCGCCGGCAGCGCCCGCCACTGGAAGCGCACATCGGGCTGGCGATTGTCGAGGTAGCGCAGCAGTGCCCACGGGGAATGAGGCATGGCATAGGGAACGACGCTGGCCCTTTCGATCAGGCCGGCATTGCCGTAGCTGGTGCCCATGCCGGGGGCTGCCTTGTCGACCAGCAGGACGCGCTGGCCGCGTTGTTGCAGGTGCAGGGCGGTGCAGACGCCGATGATACCGGCGCCCAGGACCAGGGCGTCGGCAGAATGAGACGTGGAGCTTGTCGTCATGAGGGCTCAGTCGGCGAGTGCGTTCAGCTCCGCTTTCTGCGCGTCGCTCAGATACTTCAGCCCCAGCAGGAAGGAGCTGTTCGTCCAGCCGAAGCCACCGGCAGGTACGTACTCGAAGCGGGCGCCGACGTTGCCGTATTCGGCATCGACGCGATGCGAGGCTTTTTCGACGTTGAACTTCTCGGTGATCAGGCCGTTGTATTCGACCGCCGCACGCACCAGCATCCGCATCCAGGCGAAGGCGGCCTGCCGGGCTTCCTGCTCGAAGCCGTAGCGGCTCAGCCCTTCCCAGATCATGATCTGATGAGGCGCCCAACCATTGGGGCCGTCCCATTGACGTTCCGGTCCGGCATGGTTCCTGTCGACTGGGCCAGTCGAGGCGATGCCACCGACCTTCATCAGCTTCGGCAGCTGCGAGGCCACCAGTCGGGCTGCCTGTTCGGGCGTGCAGCAACCGGCCCACAGCGGCATCAGATTGGTGGCGGATACGAAAGGCTGCTGGGCCTGCGTCTCGATGTTGTAGTCGTAGAAGCTGCCATCGGCCTCATTCCACAGATACTGGTTCATCAACTGCTGGCGCTTCTCAGCCCGCGCCGTCCAGTCCGCCGCGCGCTGCACGGTGCCATTGATTTCCAGTTCGCCGCCGAAGTATTGTGCGAGCAGCCAGGCGATGTCGGTCTCGACCCGGTAGAGGATGCTGTTCAGATCGACGCTGACCAGCGAGGCACAGCAATTGTCGAAGCGGGTCGTGGTGTCCAGTCCGCTTTCGCGCATGCTGCGGTCGTGCACGAAATAGCGATCCAGCTCGGGTTCGCTGATCTCGCCCAGGTCATAGCGGCGCTCGAACTCACGCACGTCGAGCCCACGCCGGTCGGCGTATTTCTTCAGCTCGAAATCGAAGTGCCCCGGCTCGGTTTCCTTCGGCCGCCCCTGGCCATCGCTCAGATAGCGGTTCAGGCCGATGGTCGTCAGGCGGGTGGCCGGGTTCATCCAGACACGATCGTATTCGGTGATGGCGATGCCCAGGTGCTCCTTCAGCCAGTCGCCCGAGACACGGTCGTCATAGGCGTCCAGGAAGGCCCGCAGATAGGGGGTGTAGAACGGAGGCTGGGAGCGGGTCAGGTAATAGCTGCGGTTGGCGTTCAGCATCTTGCCGTAATAGCGGATCTGATAGGCCATGTTTTCCAGCATGCCGCGCGCCAGCGCGTATTTTTCATGGGCGATCAGACCCAGTGCGATGAAATAGCTGTCCCAGCCATACATCTCATTGAAGCGGCCGCCGGGCACCACGTAGGGCATCGGCTGCTTGCTGCCGGCATCGTACTTCAGCGCAAGCAGCCCAGGGCGCTCGTCGATCTGCTTCAGCTCCGCCTCGCTCGGCTCGGCAGACAGCGGTACGACTTCGATGGTGTCGGAGCCGGCGGTGAGGCCGCGGTAATACGCCAATCCGTCGGCATCGGCGGCGGGCACGTACAGATACTGCTTGTCGGCGCTGCGTTTCTCGTCGGCCAGCGAGGCGCGCAGGCCCTTTTCGTCGATCCGGCGCGTCAGCACCTGCCAGTAGTGATGGCGGATCAGATGATCGATGCGGGCAAGCGGCGGCATCTCGACCTTGTCCTGGTCGATCTCGCCGTCCTGCGACAGCCAGATTTCCTGCAGCAGATTGCCCAGACGGTAAGTGCCGGTCACGGCAAAGGACCCGCCGTCGTCGCCCTGCACCACGAAGTGCTTGGGCCCCTGGTCCTCGATGGTGATGGTCTTGCTGCCGTCGGTGTCTTCCTGCTTCAGCAGGGCGTGCAGCGTATCGGTGCGATGAATATGCAATTTCATGGTCGTGGGGCGCTTGCCGGACAGCCACGGTGACAGGATGGGTGGGCTGAACGGCGTGAGGTAGAAGATAGAAAGCGTGGGCGCCGCTGACGGAAGACCTGCGCTCATGGGTAGCGGCACGGCGACGAGCACAGGCCGCCCCGGATGGGGCGGTAGAAGCATTCGGGACTGTCGGGAGGGCTCGGACTCCGGAAAGGTGTGTTCAGTTGGGTGCGAGCTTTTTCAGCAGGCGCTGCTGGGCGTCGTGCTCGGCGGACATCAGTTCGCCCGACAGGTGGTAATCCCCTTCGCTGTCCATTTTCCAGCTCGCGGTATCGGGCTGCAGATAATTCAGCAGACCCTCCTCGATCACGCGACGCTTGAGACTGCTGTCCTTCAGCGGGAAGGCCACCTCGACACGGCGGAAGAAGTTGCGTTCCATCCAGTCGGCCGAGGCCAGCCACAGCAATTCCTTGCCGTCGGCCCAGAAGTAATAGATGCGGCTGTGCTCGAGGAAGCGGCCCAGCACCGATGTGACCCGGATGTTCTCGGACAGGCCGGGAATGCCGGGGCGCAATGCGCAGACCCCGCGCACGATCAGATCGATCTGCACGCCGGCGGCGCTGGCTTCGTACAGCGCCTCGATGATGCGTTCTTCGAGCAGCGCATTCATCTTGGCGATGATCCGGGCCTTGCGGCCGGCCAGCGCAGCTTCGGTTTCGCGCTGGATGGCCTGCAGCAAGGTGCCGTGCAGGCGGAAGGGCGCCTGCAGCAAGGTCTTCAGACTGCCGGCCGTGCCCAGACCGGTCAGGCGCCGAAACACTTCCTGCACATCGCCGCAGATTTCCTGGTCGGCTGTGAACAGCCCGAAGTCTTCGTAGAGCCGTGCCGTGCGCGGGTGGTAGTTGCCGGTGCCCAGATGCGCATAGCGCTGCAGACCATGATGCTCACGACGGATCACCAGCGCCAGCTTGGCATGGGTCTTGTGCCCGACCACGCCATAGACGACGTGGGCGCCGACCTCCTCCAGCTTGGCGGCCCAGTTGATGTTGGTTTCCTCATCGAAGCGGGCCATCAGCTCCAGCACTACCGTCACTTCCTTGCCGGCGCGGGCCGCTTCCACCAGCGACTCCATCAGAACCGAGTCCGAACCGGTCCGGTAGATCGTCTGCTTGATCGACACCACCTGCGGATCGCGTGCGGCACTGCGCAGAAAATCCATCACCGGGTGGAAGGATTCATAGGGATGGTGCAGCAGCACATCGCCGGCGGCGATCACGTCGAACAGATCCTTCTTGGCCAGGGCCGCCGGCTGGCTGGGGGTGAAGGCGGCAAACTTCAGATCCGGCCGGTCCACCAGATCGATGACCTTGCCATAGCGGGTCAGATCGACGGCACCGTCGACCAGGTAGCAGTCGTCGTCCTCCAGGTCGAATTCCTTGCGCAGCCGTTCGGCCACGGCCGGATTCACATCCGCCGACATCTCCAGGCGCACGCCGCGGCCCCAGGGGCGCTGGTCCAGCTCGTCGCTGAGCGCGCTGCGCAGATTGGTCATTTCCTCCTCGTCGACGAAGAGGTCGCTGTTGCGGGTCAGCCGGAACGAGCATTGCGTCTTGACGGTCAGACCCGGGAACAGATTTTCCATGAAGCCCCGGACGATGCCCGACAGCAGCATCACGCCGTGCGGCACGCCCGCCACCTCGGGTGGAACGCGCAGGGCGCGGGGCAGCACCCGGGGCGCTTGCACGATCGCCAGCCCGGGCCGGCGGCCGAAGGCGTCGCGCCCATCCAGCTCGACGGCAAAGTTGAGCGTCTTGCTGGAGATGCGCGGGAAGGGGTGAGCGGGATCGAGGGCGATCGGGGTCAGCAGCGGCTCGATCTCCTTCAGGAACACCTCGTGCGCCCAGGCACGCTGGGCCTCGGTCCACTCGGTCGAGTGCAGCACATAGACCCCTTCGGCGCGCAGTGCCGGCAGCAGATCCTGCTGCAGCACTTCGTACTGGCGCTGGATCAGGGCGCGGGCGGTGGCCGCCAGCGAGCTGATCTCGTTGCGGGCCGTGACCGAGATGGCGGTATTGCTGCGCACCAGCTCCTTCAGCTCCGCAACCCGGATCTCGAACATCTCGTCGATGTTGCTGGCGACGATGGTGATGTAGCGCAGCCGCTCCAGCAACGGCACGTTGGGGCTTTCGGCCAGGTTCAGCACCCGACGGTTGAAGGCCAGAATGCCCTGCTCGCGGTTCAGCGGGGCGGGCAGGGACGGGGTGGGGGGGAGTGTCTCGTTCACGGCGCGGGGAGGGGATGACCCTGATCGATGAGCCTTGTCCAACGCACGATGATATGCGCTAAGCTGCTTTTCTGGCACCCCCGCAAGGTGGCCGGAGCGCCTATCCTGCAGGCCGGTATCAGGCTTCTGAGCCATTGTTATTTTTTTGTTGCAGAATGCAGACCATCCCATTGTCTGATACGAAAGCCCCCATGAGTCATCCCCTCATCCGAAAGCCCTTGGCTGCGATCGACCTGGGATCCAACAGTTTTCGACTGTTGATTGCCGAGATCGACCACTCGTCGGCGGGGCCGCAGCTGCGGATTCTCGACCAGATCAAGGAAACGGTCCGGCTGGGGGCCGGGCTCGATCAGAACAGCGAGCTTTCCGACGAGGCGCAGCAGCGGGCGCTGCTGGCCCTGGGCCGCTTTGCCGAACGGCTGGATGGGCTGAAGCTGGAGTCCTTCCGGGCCGTGGCAACGAACACCTTTCGGGTTGCCCGCAATGTGAACGGCTTTCTGAAGGATGCCTGTACGGTGCTGGGACGCACCATCGAGGTGGTCGCTGGACGCGAGGAAGCACGCCTGATCTATCTGGGGGCGGCCCACAGCCTGCCGAGGGACCATCAGCGCCGGCTGGTGATCGACATCGGTGGCGGTTCCACCGAGTGCATCATCGGCGTCAATGAAAAGCCGCTGCGACGCGAGTCCCTGCAGATCGGCTCGGTGGCGCTGACCCAGCTGTTCTTCAGCCAGGGCAAGATCACGCGCGGAGCCATGCGCCGGGCCCGGGTGCATTGCGGTGAGCAGCTGGCCGCGCAGGTGCGTGGCTTCCAGCGGCTGGGCTGGCAGTATGCGGTGGGCACCTCGGGCACGGCCAAGGCCTTGCTGCAGATTCTGTCGGCGACGCTGGGGCACACCGCCATCACCCGGGACGGGCTGACGGCGCTCGAGGAGCGCTGCCTCGCGGCCGGACATGTGGACCTGATCGACCTGCCGGGCCTGAAGCCCGATCGGCGCCCGGTGATCGCTGGCGGCCTGGCGGCGATGCAGGCGATCTTCGACGAGTTCGGCATCGAGGCGATGAGCTATTGCGAAGGTGCCCTGCGCGAAGGCATTCTCTATGACCTGCTCGGGCGCGAATCCGGTTCCGACCAGCGGGAAATCACCATCAGCCATCTGGTCGAGCGCTACCGGATGGATGATCAGCATGGTCGCCAGGTGGCGGAAGTGGCTTGCGGGCTGCTGCGCGATCTGAGCGGACGCAGCGGGGCGGCCGAAAGCCCGGCGCATGAGGAGGATAGCCTGACCTGGGCGGCGCGCATCCGGGAGATCGGCTCCTTCATCGCCCATGACAATGCCCACAAGCATGGTGCCTATATCGTCGCCAATGCCGATCTGCCGGGGTTCTCGGCACCGGAGCAGCAGGAGCTGTCATTGTTCGTGCTGGGGCAGAC
>JBHADS010000227.1:0-8507 GCA_041855185.1 Lautropia sp.
AAAGCGTACCGATATGTATATCTCCACGCTGCGCAGCCATATCGAAGCGATGGGCGGGCAGCTGGAGATCGTGGCTCGCTTTCCGGATGGTGCGGTGAAGATCAATAATTTCGCCGAACTGGGCGCTCAGTCCACCAGCGCTGCCACGTAGGCGCCGATCGCCAGCGAGGCGGTCAGCCCCGGTGATTCGATGCCGTACAGATGGATCAGGCCCGGTGTACCGTGTGCTGCGGGGCCATCGATCCGGAAATCGGCATCGGGTTCGCCGGGACCGACGATCTTGGGGCGAATGCCGGCATAGCCGGGCTGCAGGCGAGTGGGCTCCAGCCCGGGCCACCAGCTGCGGATGGCGTCGATGAAGGCGCTTGCGCGGGTGGGGTCGACGCTGTAGTCCGGGCCGTCGATCCATTCCACATCGGGGCCGAATTTGGCCTGACCGCCCAGGTCGAGCGTCAGGTGCACACCGAGGCCGCCGGCCTCGGGAATCGGGTAGATCAGCCGCGAGAACGGTGTCTTGCCGGCATGGCTGAAATAGACCCCGCGCGCGTACCAGGGCCGCGGCGCCAGCTCGGCAGCCGGTGACTGGATCGCGCGGCCCAGCAGCGGCGCATCCAGGCCGGTGGCATTGATCACCCAGTTCGCTTTCAGCTCGGTGGCGGCATCACCGCCGGTACAGAGCACGATGCCCTCGTCCTCGGCTCTGCCATCGAGTACCGGGCTGCCCAGTGCCAGCATCGCGCCATGCCGTTCGGCCTCGCCGAGCAGCGACAGCATCAGGCCGTGGCTGTCGACGATGCCGGTCGAGGGCGAGAGCAGCGCACTGTGCGCACGCAGTGCGGGTTCCAGCTCCCGCAGTTCCGCTGCCTCGACCGGGCGCAGATCGTCCACGCCGTTGGCACGGGCACGCTCGGCAATGGCATCGAGCCGTGCCTGCTGCGCCGCCGTGGTGGCGACCAGCAGCTTGCCGCAGCGGGCGTGCTGCACATCGTGCTCGGCACACCAGGCGTAGAGGCGCTTTCGGCCTTCGACGCAGAGTCTCGCCTTCAACGAACCGGGCGGATAGTAGAGGCCGGCATGGATCACTTCACTGTTGCGCGCGCTGATGCCGGTGCCTATGGCGGTTTCCCGCTCGATGATGATGACTTCACGCCCCTGCCGGGCCAGATGGGCGGCGCAGGCCAGCCCCACCACGCCGGCTCCCATCACGACGACATCGATGTGATCCATGACTGTGTAGCGATTCCTGATCGGAGAGGCGTGCATTTTGACACACGGCAAGACCGGGGCAGGGGAACTGGATACACTGTGGCCCTGAGCGTGTGCGATGCAAAGAAGCGCCTGCCCTGCGGCACGGCTCTTGTCACAACGAATTCTGTCATTACGAGGAGATACCCCGATGAAATCCCTGATTCGCCGGTGCGCACTGGGCACCGCTTTTGCCGTGATGACCACCACGGCTTCGGCCGCCACCTTCATCAATGTGCTGACCGGTGGCACCAGTGGTGTCTATTACCCCCTCGGTGTCACGCTGTCGCAGGTCTATCGTGACAGCATCGCCGACAGCAAGGTCCAGGTGCAGGCCACCAAGGCGTCGGCAGAGAACCTGAATCTGCTGCAGGCGGGCCGTGGCGAGATCGGTTTTTCGCTGGCCGATTCGGTCTCGGATGCCTGGAAAGGCAAGGTCGAGGCGGGCTTCAAGAAGCCGCTGGACCGCCTGCGTGCCATCGCCTCGGTCTATCCGAACTACATCCAGATCGTGGCGCTCTCCGATGCCAAGATCAACTCGCTGGCCGATCTGAAAGGCAAGCGCATCTCGGTCGGCGCTCCCCGCTCCGGCACCGAGATCAACGCGCGCGCCATTCTGAAGGCGGCGGGCCTGTCCTATGCCGATTTTGCCAAGGTCGAGTATCTGCCCTTTGGTGAGTCGGTGGAGCTGATGAAGAACCGTCAGATCGACGTGACGCTGCAGTCGGCCGGCTTGGGTGTGGCGGCGCTGCGGGATCTGTCCTCGGCCGTGAAGGTGAATTTCGTGCCGGTTCCGGCCGATGTGGTGGCCAATGTCGGTGATCCTGCCTATCGGGCTGCCGCGATCCCGGCAGGCACCTACGAAGGGCAGTCTGCCGAAGTGCCGACCGTGTCCATCAACAACCTGCTGGTCACGCATCAGAAAGTGTCCGACGAGGTGGCCTATCAGATGACCAAGGGCGTGTTCGACAATCTCGAACGTCTGGGCAACTCGCACTCCTCGGGCCGTCAGATCAAGCTGGAAAACGCGATCGATGGTCTGCCGATTCCGCTGCATCCCGGCGCCGAGAAGTTCTACCGTGAGAAGGGTCTGATCAAGTAAGCAGCGTTCCGGCGTCGATTCCAACCATCATGAGTTCTTCCGTTCAAGCATCACCTGCCGCCGAAGCGGGCAAAAGCATGCTGCGCGTGGTGTTCTACAGCGCCATCCTGTTTTCGGTGTTCCAGCTCGTCACCTCGGCCTTCAGTCCGATCTCCAGTACCGTGGTGCGCGCCCTGCACGTCGGTTTTCTGCTGCTGCTGACTTTCCTGCTCTATCCCATCAAGGGCGGGCAGGGGCCGACCAGCATCCTGACCAAGCTCATCGGCTTCGTTGCGCTGGGCCTGTCCTTCTATCACTGGGTCTACGAGGCCGATCTGGTCGAGCGGGCCGGCGAGCTGACCCAGGAGGACATGGTGGTGGGGGTCATCACGCTGGTGCTGGTCTTCGAGGCTGCACGGCGCATCATGGGCATGGCGTTGCCGCTGATCTGCCTGGGCTTTCTGGCCTATGCGCTGTTCGGTGAGTATCTGCCGGGCGATTTCGCGCATCGGGGCTATGGGCTCGATCAGGTGATCAGCCAACTGTCCTTCGGCACCGAAGGGATCTACGGCACGCCCACCTATGTGTCCTCGTCCTACATCTTCCTGTTCATCCTGTTCGGCGCCTTTCTCGAACAGGCGGGCATGATCGAGCTGTTCACCAACTTCGCGCTCGGCACCGTCGGTCACACCAAGGGCGGGCCGGCCAAGGTGGCGGTGGTGTCGTCGGGGCTGATGGGCACCATCAATGGCTCGGGCGTGGCCAACGTCGTCACCACCGGCCAGTTCACCATCCCGCTGATGAAGCAGTTCGGCTACAAACCGGCCTTTGCCGGCGCGGTGGAGGCCACCAGCTCGATGGGCGGACAGATCATGCCGCCGGTGATGGGAGCGGTGGCCTTCATCATGGCCGAGACCATCGATGTGCCCTATGTCGAGATTGCCAAGGCAGCCGCCATTCCGGCCATCCTGTACTTCTTCACCGTGTTCTGGATGGTGCACCTCGAAGCAGGGCGCGCCGGTCTGGACGGCTTGCCGAAGGATCAGTGTCCGGACCCCTGGAAAGCCATCCGCGATCGCTGGTATCTGCTGCTGCCGCTGGCCGGTCTGGTCTACCTGCTGTTTGCGGGCTTCACGCCGATGTTCGCCGGGATGATGGGGCTGGCGCTGACGGTGGTGCTGTTGTTCGGCAGCAGCCTCGCCAAGCACCTGAACGGCACCTCGCTGCGCCTGATCTTCTGGGTGGCGCTGGGCCTGGCCTGCTCGGCCTTCGCCAAGGTGGGCATCATTGCCGTGGTGGCCACGGTTGCGGTGCTGGCCGTGCTGCTGGCGCCGCGCGCCGATGGCCGCAGCACGCTCAAGCTGGCGGTGCAGGCGCTGGTCGACGGCGCGATGCATGCGCTGCCGGTGGGGATCGCCTGCGCGCTGGTGGGCGTGATCATCGGTTCGCTGACACTGACCGGGGGCGCGACCACCTTCGCCGGCTACATCATCGACATCGGGCAGAACAACCTGTTCCTGTCGCTGGTGCTGACGATGCTGACCTGCCTGGTGCTGGGCATGGGGATTCCGACCATCCCCAACTACATCATCACCAGCTCGATTGCGGCGCCTGCGCTGCTGGACCTGGGCGTGCCGCTGATCGTCTCGCACATGTTCGTGTTCTACTTCGGCATCATGGCCGACCTGACACCCCCGGTGGCCCTGGCCGCCTTCGCCGCGGCGCCCATCGCCAAGGAGAGCGGGCTGAAGATCGGTCTGCGCGCCGTTCAGATCGCCATCGCGGGCTTTGTCGTGCCCTACATGGCGGTCTACGCACCCGAGCTGATGCTGCAGGGGGACAAGGACATCACGGCGACGATGTACGTGGTGTTCAAGGCGCTGCTGGCCGTGATGCTGTGGGGCACCGCGGTGGTCGGCTACTTCCGCACGCCGATGAATCTGCTCGAACGCGTGCTGGCCTTCGTGGCAGCCTGCCTGCTGGTGCTGGCCATGCCCATCACCGATGAGGCTGGCTTCGTGCTGGCCGCCCTGGTGCTGGGTTGGCATACCTGGCGCTCGCGCAAGGCCCAGGCGCTCACCGTCTGAGCGTCCGAGGGGGCTGTTCCATGTGGGTTGTCTGTCTTGCCAACGCCGCCGGAGCAGCCACCGTCGCCACCAGCAGCTTCACGCTGGCCTGGACGCACTCCATCGAGAAAGTGCGCTGGGAAGAGCACTGGCGCGTCGAAGCACAGGCGCTGGTGCTCGAAAGCGTGCAGGTGCGCGGCTTCGGCGCCGGGATGGAACCCCCGCCCGAGGCCGTGCTGCGCAACGGTGCCTGGGTCTGGCACCCTGGCACCCGCCACACCGAACTGCGCCTGACGCGCTCGGACTTCACCGACGATTACCAGTGGTGTCAGGCAAGTTCAGTATCCACATTCCCGCCCGCCGGGCAGGCGCGGGCCGCAGCCGAGTCTGCACGGGTCGACAGCCCGATGGGTGCGAAGGCCGATGCGCCACAGGATCAGGCGCACAGCAGCACGCCGCACTGCCGCCCGCTGTCCGCCATCCTGCGCTCCGATGGCGATGTGACCCTCGTCAAACCCTGCGCTGCCGAGCCTGGGGACCGGGCGCATCCGGACAGGGCGGTGGGTCAGGGCAGGGAGCGTCGAAGCGGTGCTGGAGAAGGATAGAGGGTAGAGGGACAGGCGCAGGCAGGCAGAGCCAGCGAGGCGGGATCAACGCAGGTGGAAGCCGCTTGGTGTCTTGAGAGCCATCTCCCAGTGTTGTGACGTGATGCAGCCGGGGGGTGCTGGACGCGGGTTCACCGGGTTTAACCTGTCGGCCAGGCTGCCATCTGTCACAATCTGAATCCCGTTTTTGAACAGTCTGGAGACTTCGATGGGTGTTTCTTCCGCAATCAAGGCAGGCCGTGTGCTGGGTGCACCGTTGGCAGCCGTGTCGCTGTCGTTGGGCATGGGGCTGGCCGGCTTGGGCGCTGTTTCAGTGCCGACATCGGCGCAAGCCGTCACGCCGGCCTATGCGCTGGATCTGTCGGCGCTGACGCAGGCCGATGCCAGCACCGCGCTCAAGACCACGCTGCAGAAGGGCGCCGATGCGGCGGTCAGCAGTCTGGGTCAGACCAACGGTTTTCTGGGCAATTCCGAGGTGAAGATCCCGCTGCCGGAAAGCATGCAGCAGGCCCGCAAGGTGATGAAGCTGATGGGCAAGGACAAGGAGTTCGAGGCGCTGGAAACGGGCATCAACCGTGCCGCCGAAGCCGCCGTGCCCGAAGCCAAGACGCTGCTGGCCAACTCGATCAAGTCGATGTCGGTGTCCGACGCCAAGAGCATTCTGTCGGGCGGTGATGACTCGGTGACGCAGTTCTTCCGCAGCAAGACGCAGACCGACATGTTTGCCAAGTTCCTGCCGATCGTGACGCAGAACGTCAGCAAGCTGGGGCTGGCTTCGCAGTACAACGCGCTGGCGGGTCAGGCTGCCAAGTTCGGTGTGATCAGCGAGGATGACGCCAAGATCGAGAACTACGTCACCAACAAGGCGATGGACGGCCTCTACAAGATGATCGCGGCCGAAGAAAAGGCGATCCGTGCCGACCCGGTCGGCACCGGCTCGGCGCTGCTGAAGAAAGTGTTCTCGAACTGAGGCACTGCGCCACCCCTTGAGCCGCCCCTTCCAGCCTTGGCGCGGGGAGGCGCGCGCGGGCACCTGCCCATGCGTTTGAAACCGGCCGATCGAGGCGTGCATTGTGTCACGCCCCGATCGGTCGGTTTTTTTGTGGGCGCTCGCATGTCGGGCGAATCCGCCCGTCAGGCCGCGATGGGCGGCGGAGGGAGGGGGAAATCGCTTAAAAAGCAACAGGTTCCGGTCCGGAATCACCACTGCGCCGTTGTGCCGGGCGCCTCCCGGCCAGCACAGGCTCGGGCGCAGTGTGCCATCCGGGTCGGGCGTTTGCGTTGCGATTCAATCACTTTCCCTGTTCCGAAATACCATGAAGAAGGCTGTCTGGCTGGCGCTGGGCCTGGCGCTGATGAGTTCCTCCGCACATGCGCGGATCTACAAGTGCATCGTGGGTGGCAGCACCACCTTTCAGCAGCTGCCCTGCGCGGCGGAGGCGCAGACGACCGAGGTGAAGCTGAGCCTCGGCAGCAGTCAGGAATATCCGTGGTCGGGCCTGCGGGCGGGGATGAGCGTGGACGAGGTGCGAGCGCAGGTGGCCGGCGCCCGCAGCCCGAGCCGGGCCGGGAGGTTGGCCAACGGCGCGGTTGCACGTCTGGAGAAGCCGGTGTCGGTCGCGGGCGTGCCCTTCGTGGCGGTCTATTACTTTCTGCAAGGCCGCTACTACCAGGTCAACGTCAGCCGGGCCGAGGTCGCTTATGGCAACGACGCGGTTCGGGTGGATTACGAGAAGGTCGAGCCGGTGATGCTGCGGGCCTTCGGCGTGCCCGGCAAGCAGGTGCGCCTGGAGCAGACCCGTGCCCAGCTCAAGGGCAAGGTCGAGTGGGAGGGCGCCCGCAATCAGTGGACCTGGCTGGCGATCACGCCCGTCACCAGCGAGCTGTCGATGCTGACCTTCGGGCACCGGCCTGCTGGCGTGCCCCGCTTCGAGGCCGCCCCTGTCGAGCGCGGATCGAAGCGTGCGCCGGCCGGGATCGAGGCGATGTCGGGCAACGGGCGGCTGCCGCTCTGAACAAGGACCCTGAATGAACAAAGCTGCTGTTGGCGCCTTCACGCTGTTGAGCCTGAGTATCGGGCTGGCCCTGCTCTCGGCCAGCGCCCAGGCGCAGATCTACAAATGCTCGACGGGTGGCAGGACGACGTTTCAGGCCATCCCCTGCGATGACGACGGCCGGACCCGGCAGCAGATGCTGGACGAACAAGGGCGGACGAGGGCGCCCACGTCACGCATGCCGATGCCCTGGGATGAGCTGAAGCTGAACATGTCGGTGGACGAGGTGAAGCGCCTGATGCCGGGGGCTGCCGAGGCCAGCGGCATCCTGTCGCAGCCCAATGGGGCGCAAGGGCTGCTGAAGCACGAGAAAGTCCGCTTCGGCCACCGCGACTATGAAGCGACTTACTTCTTTCTGGATGGTGCCTTCGACCGTGTGACCTATGCCTTGCCGGGCATCTGGCGTCCGTTGCCGCAGGCGCTGGAGGGCTATGCCGAGGTGTACCAGCAGCTGGTGGCGCGCTATGGCCAGCCCAGCGACAGCAGCGAGTCCCGCGAATCCGATGAGAGCGCCGAGAAGCGTGCAGTCTGGAATCTGCCCAACGGCGACCGGGTGGTGGTCGGGGTGGCGGGGGTGACGCGGGATGTCGAGGCGTCGATGGGCGGGGCGCTGCCGCAGGGGGCTGTGGTGCTGGCGGTCGGCTACACGCCGTCGGCCGAGGGGCGTGACGACTGATCGGCGCGTCGCACAGGCCGCCGCCCGCTGATCATCGGGCGTGCTTGCCGGGGGCCGGGCTCGCCAGCGGCAGGAGCTGCCTGCGGCCACCCATCCTGCCGCGCTCACCGTTCGGCTGCAGGTGTTTCCAGGGGGCAACAGGGCGGCGTACAACGGGGTATCGGGCGGGTGCCTGATGCCGGGGACGGACGAGGCGCCGCCGTCTGCTGTTGGAACGGAGGACTGACGTGCGGATCAAGAGCTGCCTGCTGGCGACGGTGATGCTGCTGCCGATGACGGGCCTGCAGGCCGACACCCTGTATCGATGCACAAAATACGGGCGTACATTCGTGCAGACGGTGCCCTGTCAGGCACCGTCCACGGCGGCGGGCGACGGGTCTGGCCGCAACGCGACCCGCCAGGGGCAGGATGCGGCCGGCGGGGCAGCCGCTCCCACAGCTGCCAAGTCGCGCGCGCCGCTCGCGCCGGTCGGCACCGGTGCTGCGATGTCGGGCGCGCCGGGCAAGGCGGCCCCGCTGATGGAGGCGGCCAGATCGATGCGTCAGCATCCGGCGCAGTCCGATGTCCTCTTGCCCTGGGCCGGCCTGAAACGGGGCATGAGACTGGCGAGCGTGCGTCGGCTGGTGCCTGCGGCGGTTCCCCGGGAGGGGAGCGGGCGCCTGATCAACGGCGCCCAGGTGCAGCTCAGCCGCCCCAACCTCAAGTTCGGGGGCTTCGACTACCGGGCCGACTATTACTTTCTGGAAGGCGCCTTCCTGCAGATCAGTCTGAAGAAGGCGG
>JBHADS010000228.1:0-5465 GCA_041855185.1 Lautropia sp.
CATGCATGGCCGCCTTCCCAGGCTCCGGCAGACGGCCAGACTGCGGTGGCGTACTGGTGTTCTGAATGGCGAGCATGAACGCCTAGCGGTGTTGGAGCCAGGGTGGTAGCACGGTGTGCCAAGTGTGGCTTGGAGTACGCGTTCGGCACTTGCTCTCGTCAGCGCCGGCGTACACTGCCCGCTATGGTCACGCGCAATTCCACCACACCATCTTCGAGCGCTCATCGTTCCGGCGCTGAACACGATTCCGGGCAGGGCGTCCCGTCTGCTGCTGCACTGTTCGAGGTGTCTGACGATGATATCGAACGTCTGGGTGAGGATGACAAGGATTTCAGGGAGCTGGTTGCTCGTCTGTGTCAGGCAACTCTGGCGGGAAAGGGGTTGCCGACTTCGGCGGTGACATGGGGAGGCAACCAGAACGAGCCGGACGGCGGCATCGATGTCCGGGTGGTGCTTGATGGAGAGAGGGCGCCTGAGTCGTCCGGATGGCTACCCCGGTGTATTGTCGGCATTCAGGTGAAGGCGACAAAGATGGAGCCCCACAAAATCCGGAAGGAAATGAGACGGGGCGAGGAAGAAGAGCTTCTGCCCGCCATCAAAGCGCTGATCGATGCGAAGGGGGCCTACATCATTGCCGCCCGGGATTCTGTTGCAGATGCTCACCTTCAAAAACGGCTCGAGGCCATGGAGGAGGCCGTTAAAAATGCAGTTGGACATGAAGACTTGCACCTCGATTACTACGATCGGCGTTGTCTGGCAGACTGGGCAAATGAATTCCCTTCGGTGGTTGCCTGGGTGCAGAGCCGCTTGCCGGGAGGGGGACTGCACGGGTGGCGGCCTTATGGGCGATGGGCGGGGGAGCAAGAGGGCGAAGCCTACCTGGCCGATGACACGAAACGCTTCTTCGTGGTCGGAGGTCGCGGCGAAGCTCTGACGGTTCAGGAAGGGCTGAAGCTCGTGCGGACGACTCTTCGCGGGGGCAAGGAGCCGGAGGGGCAGGGGAAGAAGAGTGCGTCGGTCCGGTTGGTGGGCTTGTCCGGCGTTGGCAAGACTCGCTTCGTACAGGCGTTGTTCGAGGACGTTTGCAGAAAGGGAAAGTCCGGTGCGGCGGCATCGGATGAAGCAGCACAGGGCCGGGACGATGCCGAGGGAGCTCCCCTGCCGGAAACTTGGGCGATCTATACCGATACGGCTTGGGGCCAGAATCCCTCACCGCTGGAGATGCTGGATGTCTTGCTGCAGCGTAATGTCAGGGCGGTTCTCATCGTCGACAACTGCGGTGCCGGTCTGCATAAGACGCTCACGACGCGGTTGGAAGCATCGTCTGGCACCCCCTGTCGTGTCAGTCTGCTGACGATCGAGTATGACATTCGGGAGGATCTTCCCCATGAGACAGAGGCTTTTCGGCTGGAGAGTGCTTCAGATGACTTGATCGAGAACATCCTCACGAAGCGTTTCACCACGCTCTCATGGGTCAACGTCCAGACGATCGCCCGGTTCTCGGGGGGGAATGCCCGAGTGGCGATCGCGCTGGCGGGCACGGTCGAAAAGAAGGATTCGCTGGCGGGTCTGAGAGATGTCGAGCTGTTTGACCGGTTGTTCTGGCAGCGGAACCAGGTCGATGAAAAGCTGAGGAACGCCGCACAGGCGTGTGCGCTGGTCTATTCTTTCAACGGCGAGGATGTCGAGGGGCATCTCGCACGTCTTGCGGTGTTGGCTGACATGTCGGTAGATTCGCTGTATCGCCATGTCGCGGAGCTGCAGCGCAGGGGGCTGGTGCAGCAGCGGGGGGATTGGCGGGCAGTGCTGCCTCACGCGATTGCCAACATGCTTGCGGAGCGGGCGCTGGAGTCCATTCCCTACGCGCGCATCGAGCAGCAATTCACTCCTGACAAGGATGAGCATTTGCTTCGCTCGTTTTCCCGTCGTCTTGGCTACTTGCATGGGGTGCAGCAGGCGGTGAAGATCGTGCGGGGCTGGCTGTCGCCAGACGGGGGGTTGGATGATGTTGCTGCGTATCTATTGGGGGGATGGTATGACAAGATGCCAGTTCAAATGGCCGCGCTGGTCCATGTGGCGCCGGTCGATCCCGAGGGGACACTGGAGGCCATTGAGCGCGGGTTGATTGGCCCAATGGCCTCCCGCGTATTTGTGGCCGATGCATGTTCTGAGGATAGCCGGAAGGCGCTGATTCATCTACTGCGCAAGCTTGCCTATGATGCCAAGTTTTTTGATCGGTGTATGGATGTGTTGGCCCGGTTTGCACAGACCGAGCTCGCTCCACGTGCTGACGGCCGGCGAGTGGAGCAGATTGCCTGCAAACTTATGGAGTCGTTGTTCTGGATGCGTTTGTCCGGAACCCTTGCGCCAACAGAGCAGCGGGTGGCGTGGCTGAGAACGGCGCTGCAGTCTGCGGACGACTCGCTCCGGAGAGTTGCTGTTGATTGTCTTTCAGCTTCGCTTGATTGTTCCCGTCATGGCCCCCGATTTTGGTACAGCTTCGAGTTCGGAGCACGTCAGCGCGACTTTGGCTGGACGCCGAAAGATAAGGAAGAAGAGAAAGACTGGTTCGAAAGATTCATCTCTTTGGCAAAGGAGATCGGAAGCAGCGACAGTCCGTCGGCAGCGGGTGTACGCCAGGTGTTGTCGTCACGATTTCGTTCCCTTTGGCGTTGGCGTTCGCCGAGCCTTGAAGATGCGCTGGAACAGGCAGCGCGTGCACTGCGTGACAAGGGCTGGGCAAAGGGGTGGATTGTGATCCGCAACACCCTCGCACGTGACGAGGGTTTGCCGGAGAAAAGCAGGGAGCGATTGCAGCGCCTTGTGGATGATCTGCAGCCTGTGAGGCTGGTTGACCGTGTCACAACCTTCGTTCTGCACTATTGGCAAGCAGGCTCGTTCTCCTTTGAGGAATATAAGGATCAGGAACGGGCGATGAGCGAGTCAGTCCGCAGGCTTGGGGTAGAGGCTGCACGCGCGGAGGGGGAATGGCAGCCCATTGCAGAACTGGTGACGAAAGTTCAATCGGAAGGCACGGAGGGGCGCCAAAGAGACTTTGGACTTGAACTGGCAGAAGGCGCTTCGGACCTCAGGGCGCTCTGGGTGGTGCTCGTGAACGCCTTTGAATCCCACTCCGAAGGCGAGCGGAATGTCGAGGTGCTGTGCGGTTTCCTGTCAGGGGTGTTCAAACGTGATCAGAGACTCTTCAACGAGATTCTGGATGCGGCGATGGAGCGGCCGATATTGCGCAACTGGATTCCCTTACTGCAGGCGAGCGTGCCCATTGATGGCAAAGGGTATGAACGTTTGATACGGCTGCTGGATGACGAGTCAAAGATTCCAGAAGGGAGCTTTAGTTGCCTTCCGTCTTATGGTTCAACCCAAGAGCTGGCTGATGGGCAGATTGCTCGGCTGATTGAGAAGCTGCATGCGCGAGAGCACGGTGCCGATGTGGCCTTCGAGTTGCTTTTTGGTCACTGCGAGGGTTGTGACGGAGCACCGGGGCCGTTGCTTCGGCAGGCGGCTTATCGGGTTCTGGAAAGCTTGACGGCAGAGCGTTGGTTCGGTCGTGAGTTCTACGACATGGTTCCTGGTATGTACCAGCACATGCTTGAACGTCTGGCCAAAGTTTTTCTTTCCGGCCAAGAGCAGGAAACCCTGGCCTCCGTACACAGGATCATCGGTCGCATCCGTGACTGGGCTGATCATCGCGGATGCAGACCTGATGATTTCGACGCCGCAATTGCAATTATGACCTTAATTCAGCTTCATCCCAGTGCGGCGTTGGATATGCTCGTGGGCGATGGTGTCGATGAGACTGCAAAGGGCTGGCGACAGGCATTGGAAAGCGACGGCGAGTGGAGCATATTTCAGAAGCTTTCCCCTGATGATTTGCTTGCATGGTGCCGTGCCGGCACAGGGGCTCGCTGGGTGCATGTGGCGCCATTGGTGCAAGCCTGGGAGGGGGAGGGGAAAGATTTGCGATGGTCTGCCCATGCTCGCGCACTGATCGAGTCTGCCCCTGAGCCGTTTCGGACTGAGGTGGCGGACAGCTTTGCCTACTGCATCGCGAGTCCAGATAATCCTCGGGTAGGGGGGGCGCTGGCCGACGATATAGCTCAGCGTCTTCCGTTGTTTGAGGAGCTGAAGACGCTGCTGGGACCGGCCCACATCGAGCATGTCGAACAGTTGCGCAAGCAAGCAGAGGCGCTCATCGAGAAGAAGCGGAAAGCAGAGCGCCAACGTGAGAAGATGAACGCAGGCTTCGAGTGATCTCCTGTGCGTTCGGACAGCTCGTCGGGCAACTCGATGGAGAGAGCCGTCATGGCAGCTCCGGCTGGAACGTGATGCGTATCGGCATCGTATGTATGGGTGAATCCGTGGTGTCGGGGAATAGGGGGCTGCGGCCACGGTCTCATCCATGAGTCATGGCGGCTGAGGGGAGCTCTGGCTGTGGGGAGCTGTGGGAGCTTTGCAAGCTGGGTTGCACCGCATGCTGCTTGAGCAGGTATGACTTAGTCTGATAGACTGGACTAACTTTGTTCAAGGGAGGGGTCGATGGAGCAGATCAATGTGCACGAGGCCAAAACCCATCTTTCCCGCCTGCTGGAGCGGGTCGCCAAAGGCGAGACCGTGGTCATCGCCAGAGGGGGGAAGCCTGTGGCCAAACTATCCCCTTGGGAGTCAGCCGTTCAGAGCCCCAGACGCATCGGCTTCATGCAAGGCAGGCTGAAGGTTCCCGCGGATTTCGACACGATGGGGCAGGATGAAATTCTCGACATGTTCGGACTGGGCGAGAAATGAAGTATCTCTTCGATACTCATGTCCTGCTTTGGCTGGCTGAAGACCGGTTGAGACAGGATTCGCCTGTTCGTGAAATCGTCGAGTCCGCTTTCAATGAACTGTTCTTCAGTGCGGCAAGCATCTGGGAAATTGCCATCAAATCATCTCTGGGGCGAGAAGACTTTCAGGTTGATGCGTCCTTGTTTCGCAGGGCGCTTTTCGATAATGGCTATCAGGAGCTGCCCATCAATGGCATGCACGCCGTCATGGTGCAGGAACTGCCCAACTTCCATAAGGATCCCTTTGATCGCCTGCTGATCGCGCAGGCGAGGATGGAGGGAATGATTCTGGTCAGCGCGGACGAGCAGGTCATTCGATACGGTGGGAGCCTGGTTGCAGCTTGAGTTTCCTGATCCCGAGCCGAGCAGGGTGAGAGGGGGGCTCAGACCCCCAGGTACGCCTTGCGGATGTCGTCGTTGGCCAGCAGGTTGTCGCCGGTGTCTTCGAGGATGATGTGACCGTTTTCCAGTACGTAGCCGCGGTCGGCCAGCTGGAGGGCGCGGTTGGCGTTCTGTTCGACAAGGAAGACGGTGACGCCTTCGTTGCGGATGGTTTCGATGATCTCGAAGATCTGGGCGATGATCAGCGGGGCCAGGCCGAGGGTGGGTTCGTCGAGCAGCAGC
>JBHADS010000229.1:0-3047 GCA_041855185.1 Lautropia sp.
GCCTTTCGCGCCGATCAGCAGATTGCCCGGCTGATGAAGGGGCTGTCACGCGACACCGATCTGCTGCTGCGCAATCTGTGGCAGGTGGCCGGCATGCCCGCGAGCTGGGCGCTGTTCGCCGTCGGCGGCTACGGCCGGGGCGAGCTGCACCCCTTCTCGGATGTGGATCTGCTGCTGTTGTGCCTGGACGAAGCCCCCAGCGCCGAGGCCATCGCCCGCGTCGAGTGCTTCATCGGCGCCTGCTGGGACATCGGGCTGGAGATCGGCCACAGCGTCCGCACACCGGCCCAGTGCGCCGAGGAGGCCCAGGCCGACATCACGACGATGACCAGCCTGCTCGAACGCCGCTACCTGACCGGCAACCGGCGGGCGGCGCGCCGGCTCAGCGATGCGATGGCCGGCCGGCTGCAACTGCCGATCTTTCTGCGCGACAAGCTGCTGGAGATGCAGCAACGTCACCAGAAGTTCGAGGAAACCCCCTACAGCCTGGAGCCCAACTGCAAGGAAAGCCCAGGGGCGCTGCGCGATCTGCAGGTGATCACCTGGATCAGCCGTGCCGCCGGCTTCGGCGAAGGCTGGGTCTCGCTGGTGCGGGCCGGCGTGATCGAACCGCGCGAAGCCAGCCAGCTTCAGCGCCACGAGCGCCTGCTCAAGCGCATCCGCGCCTGGCTGCACATCCTGGCCGGGCGGCGCGAGGACCGCCTGCTCTTCGATCTGCAACCGGCCGTGGCCAAGGCGATGAACTGCCGCGCCGAGGGCTCCCGGGCGCTGTCCGAGCAGCTGATGCAGCGCTACTATCTGGCGGCCAAGGCGATCACCCAGCTGAGCACGATCCTGGTGCAGTCGCTGGAGATCCGCCTGCTGCGCCAGCACAGCGGCCCTGCCCAGCCGCTCGACAAGCACTTCGACCTGATCGACGACCAGCTCGATCTGCGCGACCCGGACGCCTTCGAGAAGGACCCCCGGCTGATCCTGCAAGCCTTCCGGCTGCTGCAATTGCAGCCCACCCGCACCGGCATGACGGTGCGCACCCTGCGGGCGCTGTGGAACGGCCGTTTCCGGATCGATGCCGCCTTCCGGCGGGCGCCCGAGAACCGCGCCTGCTTCCTGTCGATCCTGCAGACGCCGCGTGGCATCACCCATGTGCTGCGGATGATGAACCAGTGGTCGGTGCTGGGCCGCTACATGCCCTCCTTCGCGCGCATCGTCGGCCGGATGCAGCACGACCTGTTCCACGTCTACACCGTCGATCAGCACATCCTGATGGTGGTGCGCAATCTGCGCCGCTTCATGATGGCCGAGCACGCCCACGAGTACCCGTTCTGCAGCCAGCTGATCAGTGATTTCGAGAAGCCCTGGCTGCTGATCGTGGCGGCGCTGTTCCACGACATCGCCAAGGGCCGGGGCGGCGATCATTCGGTGCTGGGCGAGCAGGAAGTGCTGCGCTTCTGCCGCGACTACGGCATCAACGGCGAGGATCGCAAGCTGCTGGCCTTTCTGGTGCGCGAACACCTGATCATGTCGACCACCGCCCAGAAGCGCGATCTGGCCGACCCCGACGTGATCGCCGAGTTCGCCGAGCGCGTCGGCACCGAGCGCCAGCTGACGGCCCTCTATCTGCTGACCGTGGCCGACATCCGCGGCACCAGCAGCCGGGTCTGGAACGCCTGGAAGGGCAAGCTGCTCGAAGACCTGTATCGCGCCACCCGCGCCCATCTGACCGGCCACCAGCTTCAGCCGGTGCTGCAGCTGGATGCGCGGCGCACCGAGGCGGCACGCCTGCTGCGCCAGCAGGGGCTGAGCGACGAAGCCTATCTGTCCTTCTGGAACGAACTGGACATCGGCTATTTCCTGCGCTATGACCCGCAGGATCTGGCCTGGCACACGCGGATGCTCTACGGCAGCAACGAGGAACGCCGCACCCGCGTCCATACCCGGCCCGCCGGCGTCGGCGAGGGCATCGAGATCCTGATCTTCACCGCCGACCGCCAGGCGCTGTTTGCACGCATCTGCCGCTTCTTCGACCAGCAGCGACTGTCGATTCTGGAAGCGCGGGTGCACACCACCCGCAACGGCATGGCACTGGACAGCTTCGTCGTCAGCACCCCCGACGAACCGGGCCGCCCCCAGCCCGAGCAGCTGGTGGCGCTGGAGAAGGCGCTGACCCGGCTGCTGGAAGCCCCCTTCGAGTTCGGACAGCTCAAGCCGGCCGCACCGGGACGGCTGTCGCGGCGCTCACGCGCCTTCCCGCTGCCGCCGAAGATCGAGCTGCGCGCCGGCGAAACCGGGCAGCGTGCCCTGCTGTCGGTGACGGCCACCGACCGCCCGGGCCTGCTCTACGACATCGCCCGCGTGCTGGCCCAGAACGACATCGCTCTGCACGGCGCCCGCATCACCACGCTGGGCGAGCGGGCCGAGGACACCTTCACCATCAGCTCGCACGAGCTGGAAACGGAAAAGGACCGACTGAAGCTCGAACGCGAGCTGCTGTCGGTCCTCTGAAACGGCGGCCGGCCCCTGGTCTTCTTCGCCTCGACGGGCTGCCGCTCCTGCTCGGGGTAGTCCATCGGCCAATGCATCCGCCGGCTGCCGAAGCGGCGTCACCCCTTCGCCGCCGGGGGCTCTCGCCCCGGGCCGAGATTCGCCGAGTTTGCCAGCGCAGGGAGCGCGCAGGCACTTGCCAGGAGGAAGCCTGCCGGCCTTGCCCGAGCGGGGCTTGCCTGGCCGGTGATTCCTGCGCTTGTGCCTCAGGCGCCCTGGCGACCGCCCTTCTCTTCATCCAGATGCATCGCGCGGATCAGCACGGCCAGCAGCCGATGCATCGACGCTTCGAGCGTACCCGCCATCTCGGCGCTGGAGGCGAAACTGCCGCCCGCCCGCTTGCCGGCCGCCCGGTTGGACACCACGGCCACCGAGGCATAGGGCAGGCCCAGTTCACGGGCCAGCGCAGCCTCGGGCATGGCGGTCATGCCCAGCATGTCGCAGCCGTCGCGCTGATAGCGCCGCACTTCGGCCGCACTCTCGAAGCGCGGCCCCTGGGTGCAGCC
>JBHADS010000230.1:0-3630 GCA_041855185.1 Lautropia sp.
GCGCATTCACCGTCTGCGTCAGCCCGAGCCCCCACAGAGGCCGGGTTTTCCATTCGCGCCCATTGGCCAGAAAATCCCGTCGGTTGTCCGCCAGTCCCTCACCCATGTCATGCAGCAGCATGTCGGTGAAGGGCAGGATGGTCTGCCCCGCTACCTCGGGCACCGGCACCGACCCGGAAGGCCCCCAGATATCGGGCATCGCCCCGGTCGCGAAAGCCGGATGATGGCACGCAGCACATCGTGCGCCGACGAACAGCTCTGCTCCTCGCTGCACCTCCGGATCATCGACATCGCGCCGTGCCGGTACCGCCAGCGTGCTGGCGTACTGCACCACCGCCTTCACCACCTCCTCGTGCACTTCGAAACCGGTAGCCGCCTGACCATCATCTGCCGGCTGACGCTGCCGGTAGGCGGCATAAACCGGCGTGCCGGCGATGCTTTCCTCCTGAAACACGTAATTGGTCAGACCCATGTCGCCCCGATAGGCGCCGGCACTCTGAATCAGCACCGAAGGGGTACTCGCCTTCCAGCCGAATCGCCCCAGCGACCGCGGTTCCTTCTCCCCCTGCAGGACCTTCACCGGATCGAACACCCAATTGGGACGCCCCGAGATTCCATCGCCGTCCGCATCGTCAGGGTCTGCCAACGCCAGAATGTCCTTCTCGGGAATGGCCTCCAGCAGCCCCAGCCCGAACACCGGCAGTCCCATACGCGGACTGCTCGCCACATCGGCCTGCAGCAAACGGCTGCGCGGCGTCTTCGTCTGTCCCGACACCTCGGTCGGTGCATCATAGGGATTGCGGATCTGGAACTGCGGTCTGGACAGCTTCACCACCGTCCCGTCATCCAGTCTGACCTCGCTTTCCTCGAAGCGCACATAGACATCGGCCATGCCGGAAAACACCGAATCCGGTCGGAAATCGAGGACGCTGCGATGAAAGAGCTGATTGCCGAAACCCGGCACCGGTACGGGCGCACAGTACTGATTCTCCCGTGACGGCACACAGCGCCCCTGCCCCCGATCGGGATCGAGACTGATGCGCAGGAAGATACCGGCATCCTGTGTCAGCTTCGACCAGGCATCCGGATCTTTCAGGATCGGCAGGGAATAATGGGCACGCCCATCCCGCACATGACAGGCGATGCAGCTCGTGTTGTTGAAGGCCGGTCCCAGACCATCCTGCAACGGGAAATTCACGCTGGGCGCACGAATGAAACGCCGCTCGAACTCGGCATCGCCCCGCAGATGCATCTCCAGCGCCGCACCCCGAAGATTGTTCGCCGGCGTATCGAATCCCGCACTGGATTGATTGCTGCTACGGTTGGTGGTCGTACCACCACTGTCCACCACCGACACCCAGGCCGCACGCCGGGTCTCCGGCTCGGCCCAAGGCGCGCCCGTGCCCGCCCGGCCCCCGCAACCGGCGCCCAGCATCATCAGGACCGGAAGCAGACAGGGCAGCACACGCCGTATATTCCGCACCACGATTCGGCCCCTGGGGATGTCCATGAACATAAATCCTCGTGGTTCGTCAGCTCATCAAATTTCGACAGAAGCAGGATGCTGGCAGATGGACGACCCGATCGACAGAGCGGCAGCCCGGATGGCAGCTCGCCACCCCGGGGTGGTGCTTCGCGTGGCGGCGCCTCCCGTGATGCGTTTCGCATCACCAACCAGCCAGAAGACGCCGGAAGATAGCCGGCGCCCCTGGCGGCCTTTTCCACTCAGCCGTGATAGTGTCCATCAAGAATCATGATCAGGCACCAAATCGTGTCCTGGCCACGAGCGGCTTAACATCCTGCTTCAGCGAATCGCGCAGTTTCTGCACCGAATCGATCGCCGTCTGGATCAGCGCCCGCCCCTGCGCGTTCTTGATCTGGGTCCGGAAAGGCTTCGCCCCTTTGCCGATCACGGTACTGGAAGCATTCCCATCGCCCTTGATCAGCGCGATCTTCTGCTGTGCATCGATGATCTCGGCCTGCACCCGGTCGGCCAGCGCCTGATCATGTGCCCGCACGAAGGCGTACAGGCCGTAGTCACCCGCCACCGACGCACCGTCCGCCTTGAAGTCCTTCACACCGGCATAGACATTCAGAATGCTCTGCAGATTGTCATGAAAATCGCTCAGCGAATTCCAGCTGTACTGCGATTCGACCTTGGAGGCATCGGCACTTGCGATCGAACTGCCCATCGGCTCGCTCAGCTTCGCATCCATCAGCTCTTCGGCAATTGCCACCAGGCCATCGATCAACTCGTCGAGCGCAGCAGCTTGTGTCGCATAGGCGCTGCCCGCCCCCGGATTCTTCAGCTGAGCTGCATACGCACCCCGGCCGTTGAAATCACGCGTCCAGGCATTGACAAGCGCCTGCGAACGATTATTCAGCGCCTGACTCAAAGCCACCAGATAGGCGCGCTCGGCGCTCGTCAGCGTCTTGGCCGAGCGGGTATTGCGCTTCACACCATCGCCGAACAGCAGGTATTCGATCGCATGGAAGCCGCGCAGATCATCCGAGGCGTTCTCGACCTGGGCCAGCGTCACCTTCGGGGTGCTGTTCAGAAAAGCCACCAGATCAGCCGTATTCAGCGGCCAGCTGTCGATGGCAGGGTCGATCCCCAGCGCGTCCACCGGTCCGAACAGGAACGCCTCGCTGCGCTCCCAGGGCACCCGCGCTGCCCGCCAGGCATCCTGCGCCGCCTTCAGCTTCGCCTGCGTCACCGTCCCGGTGTTCAGCGCCTCGACGGCATCCCGCAAGGCACCGATTCTCTCGTTCATGTCGACATAGGTCGCGGTGATCACATGGTCCGACACGTTGCTCAGCATCTCCATGGCGCTGAAGTGGGCGTTCTCTACCGACTTGAGTTCCGCTACGACACCGGCAGCACCCGCACCCGCGCTGGCTCCCGCCGTCTGCTTTACCACGGTGACGCCATCATGGCTGCTGCATGCCCCCAGGGCCAGACCCAGGCTCACAGCCAGTGCCGTCCGAGCAAACCGCTTTCCGATCATCCTGCTACCTCCACCCAGTGATGTGTTGTGTTCGTCGTGAGCATACTGGATTGAAGAGCATATGTATATGAATACCATTCTTATTATCCTTATATTTTGTGTAGAGCCGTCGCACAGGCGTGCATTTGGTCATTCCTCGACCCGATGCAACAATATTGGCCGGACAAGCCTCCGACCAACGCGAGGGAGCATGCCCACTGGGCATGCGAGGAAACCGGCCGCACCAGCGTCCCCCACCATCCAGAGCATGTCGCGCTCGATCACGCCCGGGAAATGGCTCCCCAAGTGTGACCATCGGGTGCATGAACGCTCCAGCCCTGTCGATGGCGCCAGATCTTGCCCGCTGTTCTCAACACCCCACCAGGGTCTGCCACAAGGAGACATCGTGACCGCCGATTTCGCGACCACCGTTACCTTTGCCATCTACCTGATCGGCATGCTGCTGATCGGCTGGCTCGGCTATCGTGCCACCAGCAATCTGTCGGACTACATTCTGGGCGGCCGCAGTCTGGGCAGCTTCGTCACGGCGCTGTCGGCCGGCGCTTCGGACATGAGCGGCTGGCTGCTGATGGGCCTGCCCGGCACCGTCTATCTCAGCGGCCTGTCCGAGTCCTGGATCGCC
>JBHADS010000231.1:0-3360 GCA_041855185.1 Lautropia sp.
AAACTGCCGGGAACATGGACGCCGGGTGGTTCAGATCCCGGCGTCATGCAAGGCTTGAACTGCTGAACTGCTGAACTGCTGAACTGCTGAACTGCTGAACTGCTGAACTGCTGACCGGATGACCGGATGACCGGATGACCAGCTGGCCCGATGACCCGATGACTTGGCCGGTTTTCTTCGGTCCAGTTGATTCGGGCCATCCAGTGAGAGCAAGTGCTTACTTGTATCCCACTTTGTCCAGCAGTTTCTGGGCTTCGACCGACTGGGCAGCCATCCGGTCGGTGCTGACGGAATCCATCTTGAAGCTGCCCAGGCTTTCCAGTGCCGGGTTCGGAACCTTGACCGACTTCACGACCGGCCATTCGTTGTTGCCGTCGGCGAAGTATTTCTGGGCCGAGTCGCTGGACAGGTATTCCAGGAACAGGACGGCGTTGTCACGGTTGGGGGCATGGCGGGCGACGGCGCCACCAGCCAGGTTCATATGGGTGCCGGTGCTGGCCTGGTTCGGCCAGACCATGCCGATCTTGGCGATGGCAGCTTTATCCTCGGGCTTGTCGGAACGCATCATCCGGGCGAGGTAGTAGCTGTTGGTGAGCGCCACGCCGCATTCGCCGCTGGCAACGGCCTTGATCTGATCGGTGTCACCGCCCTTGGGCGTGCGGGCTTGGTTGTCGACGTAGCCCTTCAGGATCTTCTCGGTCTTCTCCAGACCTTCGTGCTCGATCATCGAGCCGAACAGCGACAGGTTGTAGGGGTGGCTGCCCGAGCGGGTGCAGACCTTGCCCTTGTTCTTGGGGTCGGCCAGCGAGGCATAGGTCATCACGTCCTTCGGATCGACGCTGTCCTTGTTGTAGACGATGACGCGGGCGCGGTTCGAGAAGCCATACCAGCTGCCGTCCTGGGCGCGGAATTCGGCCGGAATCCGCTCGTTCAGGGTCTTGGAGTCGATCGACTGGAACAGGCCGTCCTGCTGGGCACGATACAGGCGCGAGGCGTCGACCAGCAGGATCACATCGGCCGGGCTCTTGTCACCTTCGGACTTCAGGCGCTCCAGCAGCGGCTGGTCCTTCAGTTCGACACGGTTGATCTTGATGCCGGTCTGCTTGGTGAAATCGGTGTAGAGCCGCTCGTCACCCTGGTAGTGCCGGGCCGAGTAGAGGTTCAGCACCTTCTCGTCGGCACTCTTGTCCTGGGCCTGGACGGCGCCCATCAGTGCGGTCGAGAGGGCCGCGGCCAGCAGGCCAAACTTGAAACGTGCGCTCATGCGTGTGTCTCCTGAACGGGGATGGATGAAAATCGAAGGCTGTGCGCGGGGCGTGTGTGGACTCCGCGACAGCGGTGAAAATACTCACTCAGCAATGAAGAGATTCAATGACTGGATGCAGATAGTTTTGAGATTGAGAACCTTTTACAAAAAAGCTTCGACCAAAAGCTTCGGGACAGCCAGTATCGTGGCGATATTATGACAGGGAAGCAGTGCTGCGCCAGAGATGCCGCCGGAGGCGCAAGGAATGGCCCCCGCGATGGGGCGGGGGCGTGAGCGTCAGGCGTCCTGGGTGTCCGGGCCGTAGGGCTGGGCACCGCGACGGACTTCTTCCATGTCCAGATCACGGATCTGGCGGATCAGATCGTCCAGGGCGCTCTTGGGCAGGGCGCCGGCCTGCTGGAAGACGATGATCTTCTCGCGGAAGACCATCAGCGTCGGGATCGAGCGGATGCCGAAGTGGCCGGCCAGCTGGTTTTCCTCGTCGGTGTTGATCTTGGCGAACACGATGTCCGGGTGCTCTTCGGCGACCTGCTCGAAGACAGGGGCGAAGCCCTTGCAGGGGCCGCACCAGGGGGCCCAGAAGTCCAGGATCACAATATCGTTGCCGCTGATGGTGGCATCGAAATCAGCGGTTTTCAGTTCTTTGACAGCCATGCAAGGGTTCCTGTGGGATGGAGGGGCCGCGGCACTCGTGACGCGGTCGCTTGACCGCAGGGCGCGTCCCGTCGAGGCGGCCCATTGTCGTCGATGCCTTTCGGGGCGGCAAGCGAGCCCCGGATGAAAGCAGGGATTTGTGGCGGGACGGTGGCTTGCATGGAGAAGCCTATAATTTGGGCAGGTATTCAGGCAGGCGCTCAGCCGACCGAAGAACCGCTGCGCGGGATTCGGAACGCTGTGCGCCAGGACGATCGATCGGGGCTCGGGAGGGAAAACGGGTGACAGACGAGGCACGCGGAAGGAATCGGCTCGGTTCACGATCGTTGCGGAGTGCGCAGGGTCCTGTCCGGGTGCAGGGACGGCGCCGTTGGCTGCGCCGAGCCTTGGGGCTGGGGGGGCTGCTGGCGCTGTCCGCTCCGGCGGTGGCGCATCATGGTTTTCTGGGCAAGCACAATTTCGCCAAGCCGATGTTCCTGCGGGCCAAGGTGCTGCAGGTGCAGCGGGCGATGCCCCATGTGCGTCTGACGGTGGATGTGCCCCGCGGTGGCGGGCGGGTGCCGCGCGACCGCGAATGGATGCGCCCGCTCGAAGATGCCGAGGCCCGGCCGACCCTGACGATCCTGGCGCCTTTCGACCGGCGCGGCGAGGTCGAGCTGACGCTCGATTGGCGGCTGTCGAAGGAGGTGCTGCAGGAGCCGGCCTTGTTGAAGGAAGGCGACACGATCTCGGTGGTGGTGTATCGGCGCACGGCGCAGGATGAGTATCGGGGCGAGCTGCTGGTGGTGTTGCTGCGCACGGCAGATGAGCAGTTGCTGGTGAGTTCGCGGCCACCGAAGTCGTCCCGGTCGGCAGCCGCCCGTTGATCTCCTCGGCGGCTCCCTGTTGCATGCGTGCGCGCCGGCCGGCCATTCGTCCGGGGAGGCCGGCGCCCGGCAGGCGCGATCGGGCAGGGCGGTGCCGTGCTGTTATGGTGCGGGTCTGCCGCTCCGGATTCTGTCTATGTCTTCGATGAACCTGTCGACCGTTGCCGTCCGTCGCTCCGATGCCGATACGTGCCGGAGCCCGCATTCCGCTGCGCGCCCGGAGGTCGGCGGGCGGTGCTGGCAGGGCCGTTGGCGGAGCAGGGCGCTCGCGCTGTCCTTGGGGGTGCTGGGCTTGATGCCCTGGGCGGTGCAAGGGGCCGAGTCGGCCGATTCGAGCGTATCGGAGGAAGCATCGGCGGCGGCCGGGCGCGCCGCCTCGACAGGAGGCGAGGCGCCGGTGGCATCGGCATCCGGCGCCCGGGCCCGCGGACGGTACAGTCTGCCGGTCTGGGAGGTCGGTCTGGGCATGTCTGGGCTGAACCTGGTCGATTACCGGGGCGCCGAGACGCGCCACCGGTATCTGCTCGCTTTTCCGGTCCTGGTCTATCGGGCGCCGTATCTGAAGGTCGATCG
>JBHADS010000232.1:0-4928 GCA_041855185.1 Lautropia sp.
CCAACAAGACGCAGCCGGAGCAGATGCTGCGGATGCTGAAGGAGCAGCTGGGCGAGCTGAAGGGCCGCCGTGTCACCGTGCTGGGCGTCGCCTTCAAGCCGGGTACGGACGATGTGCGCGAATCACCGGCGTTGCCGATCATTGCCGATCTGGTGAAGGCTGGCGCGAAAGTGGTCGCTCACGATCCTATCGCGGTCGAGACGGGACGCAAGGCGTTGGCAGAGCACGGCGTGGCTCAGGATGCCTATGTCTTCGAGACCGATCTGGACAAGGCGCTGGGCTCGGCCGAAGCGGTGCTGCTGATCACCAGCTGGCCGGAATACCGGGCGGTGCCCGAGCTGCAGAAGAAAGCAGGGCGTGAGTCGGTGCCTTTCATCGACGGGCGGCGTTTCATTGCCCGCGATGCGCTGCCGCAGTACAGCGGCATTGGCTTGTCGTTGCAGACAGCGCGTTGAACAAAAGCCGGCCCGAAGGCCGGCTGAATGGCTGCGCCTGGAGACGGTCGCGCCTTGACGCCTGCATGGTGGCCGATTCACTGGCCGCCATGCAGGCGATTCTTATTTGTTGTCGGCGTCCGTGTTGCGGATCACCAGCAGGTCGATGTTGGCACTGCTGAGCAGGCGCCGGGTGGCGCTGCCAAGCAGCAGGGCGCTGAGGCCGCCGCGACCATGAGAGGCCACGACGATCAGATCGGCGTTCTTGTCGCGGGCGATCTTGATGATGCCGTCGGCAGGCTCGTCGGCGATTTCAAAGGCCGTGTCGGGAGACAGGCCGGCAGCCTTGGCTTTCTCGACCGCTTTGCCCAGAATCTCTTCACCTGCGGCACGTACTTTCTCTCCGTGCTCGGCCGCCGTCATGTAGTTGTTGGGCACCAAGTCTCCGGCATAGAGGGGCGGGGCATAGGGTGCACCGACATTGGCGATGGTGACAGCCGCCTTCAGGGCGTTGGCCAAGTCAATGCCCGCGTCCACGGCACGATCAGACAGCGGGGATCCATCGGTGGCGATCAGGACGTGTTTATACATGAGCAGGTCTCCTTCTGAGGTTGAGCGGCAATTTCCCCGAGACACAGGCCTCTTGCAAGAACTGCCAATGCCTGTCGGTCAACCCGAGATGCCGCGGCGGCTGAGGATCTGGTCAGACAAGCTGATCAAGCTCGTGCCACCCGCGAGCTGCAAGAGGCGCGTCTACATTCTTTAACCTAAGCATAGACCAGAATGCGTCCCCTGGGGAGGGCAGTCAACAATTTGACTGCAGCTTGCCGACGGGAGGCGCAATGACTGCGCGACAGGAAAATAGTGCCGGACGAAGGGGGGGGCGGAGATGGCGACGGCGCCATCGAACAGCGCATCACGCCAGACTATGACGGGGATGGCACGGAGATAGGGCAGCGCTCTTCGAGAAGACTGAGCGAGGGCTGACGGCACGGTGGCCGGTGTGCTCAGGACCGCAGCGAGGGCAAGCGTGGGCTGAACTGCAGCGTGTTGCGCAGATGGGCGTCGAGTTGCTCGGCCGTGAGCGGCGGGCTGAACAGATTGCCCTGTACGGTGCAGGCGGAGCGGAACTGCTGCAGGCACTCGAACTCCTCTGGGGTTTCGATGCCTTCTGCAACGGCGTTGAGCTTGAGACCGGAGGCAAGTGCAAGAATGGCGTGGACGATGGCCTTGGAAACCGCCTTGCGGGGCAGACCCCGGATGAAGCTGCGGTCGATCTTGATCTCGTCGAAAGGCAGGGTGTGCAGATAGGTGAGCGAGGAATAGCCGGTTCCGAAATCATCGAGGGACAGACTCAGTCCCAGGTGCTTCAGTGAACTGATGAGTTCACGGACCTGATCGCCGTTCTCGACGAGCAGGGTCTCGGTCAGTTCCAGTGTCAGCAACTCGGGCGGAAATCCCGTGCTCTGCAGCGCTTGTTCGACGGTGCCGGCCAGGTTGCCCCGCAGGGTCTGCGCGGCCGAGACATTGACGGCGATGTGCAGCGGGGGCAGGCCGCTGTCCAGCCAACGCTGGCCCTGTTGGCAGGCCTGGCGCAACGCCCAGGCGCCGATGTCGGCGATCAGTCCCGATCGTTCGGCGATCGGCACGAAATGTTCGGGCAGGATGAGGCCGAGATCGCGGTGATGCCAGCGGATCAGGGCTTCGACCCCCACGATCTGCAGACTCTGGCTGTCGATCTTGGGCTGATAGAGCAGCTGCAGCTCGTTGTAGTGGATGGCATGGCGCAGATGGTTTTCCAGTGCCAGAAAATTGACGCTGGCGGTTTCCTGCGCTGGATCGAAATACTCGATCCGATGGCCGCCGCGGCGTTTGGCGATGGTCAGCGCGGTCTCGGCGTGCTGGATCAGCTGGTTGGCCTCTTTGCCGTGCGTGGGAAAGATGGCCAGGCCGATGCTGGTGGAGATGAACACTTCCTTGTCGCCGATCTGCAGCGGCCGGGACAGTGCCTGGGTCAGATCGTGCAGCCACCGCTGGTGACAGTCGTCCCGGGGGCCGCCGGGCAGCAGGGCCATGAAGCGATCGCCGCCCGCACGGGCCAGCCAGGGCGAGACGCTCGAACTGGGTCGTCGCCGATCGGGGCCGGTGTGGCTGCTGACGATACTGTCGAGGCGTTGGCCGAGCGCTTTCAGAAAGGCGTCGCCCAGCTGATGGCCCAGCCCTTCATTGAGTTGGCGGAAGCGGTCGACATCGAGCAGCAGCAAGGTGTATTTGCGCGGGGCGGAGCGCAGCACGACTTCCAGCCGGCGCATGAAGCCGGCGCGATTGCTGAGGCCGGTGAGCTGGTCCAGCTTCAGCAGCCGGTCCCGGTAGATCTTGAGGCTGAGGCATTGGCGCAGCTTCAGCAGCAGCGCCGAGCGGTTCAGCGGCTTGGGCAGCACGTCCATCAAATTGAGGGACAGTGCTTCGTTCCAGAGCGATTCGCTGGGTTCGGTGGCCAGCAGAATGATGGGCAGATCCTGCCAGGGGCGCTGATGCCGTACTTTTCCGAGCCAGCGCAGACGGGAATCGTCATGCGCTTCGATGCTGAGCAGCACGAGAGCCGGAAGCGGGGCGTTGCTGGCGAGCCAACGCTCGGCTTCTTCGGGGTTTGACAGCTGCTGGAGCTGGCCCAGCCGTTCGGTGGACAGCGTGTCCAGAACGGTGTCGCGGGCGATGGGGTCGCTGTCGATCAGCAGAACCGTGTTCTGTTTCCGAATCAGGGCGTCTTCGCTGCGATTTCTCAGCAGGCCGCCGGCGCTGAAGTGGACCTCAGGACTCACGGGTGTCGACTGTAAAAAAACGATCCGGGACGCACGGCATGCCCGGAGGCGATACGGTGTGTTCGGAATGGAAACGGCAGGCTTGGAAGATTAACTCAAATGCTTCGCGGTTCTGTGCCTTTTGTGCCTCGAGCGTCGAGACGTTGCGCAGGAACTGACGAGCGAGGCTTTGAAGTCACGGTTTTGTGGGGATTGGCGCAACACGACAGGGGGGGGGCGGCCCGTTGGGCAGCTTTGGGTATCCGCAGGTCGGGCCGCACTTGATTTTTTCAGGCGCCGGTCGGAAAGGCTTCGCTTCGCCGGCTGTCGGCATGGGTGGAGGCATGAACCGTGCCAGCTGCTGCGGGCGCGGGTGCTGCGCTGCCGATGTTGGGAGCACGAGTGCTGCCTGCGCTGTCCTCGGCTGCAGGCGGGGTGTCGGCTGCACGGGCTTGAGCCGGGCTCGCTGCCGGCGTGCCGGTGTCGCCGCTCTGAGCCGCGGCCTGTTGACTGCGCCAGGCGCGCTGTTGTGCCATGGATTGCAGATAGACGATCTGTTCGGCCGCGTCGGGGTCTTTCCGATGGACGGCTTTCATCAGGGTCCGGTACTCGGCCATGGACTGACGCAGCCGGGTTTCGGTCGGCGGCATCATGTTGCGAACCAGTTGCAGGAAACGGCGCAGATCGACGATGGAGCGTACCAGCCAGGGGTTGGCCGCCATCTGCTGAAGCCGCTCATGGAAGCGGTCCACGGCGCGGTGGTAATCATCAGCGCGATTGTTGCTGACCGCGCTTTCGATCTGTGAGCTGTAGAGGTCGAGCGCGGCAATATCCTCGTCGCTCTGGCGACGGACCGCCTCGGCAGCGCAGCGGCTCTGCAGCATGCCCAGCACCGGGAAGAAGGAGTCGATCTCACCGGCGCTCAGCTCGGTGACGAAAGCGCCGCGGCCGGGCACCAGCTTCACCAGTCCTTCGTGGGCCAGCACTTTCAGCGCTTCGCGCAGCGGGGTGCGCGAAGTACCCAGTCGGGCAGAAAGTCCGAGTTCGTCGATGCGCTCGCCCGGTGACAGGCTCCGCTCGTAGATCATTTCGCGGAGACGGTCGGTGACTTCGACATGGAGGGATGACCGGCTGATCTTGTTATTAGAATCCATGTGATTGGGTATCTTGTTCTTTGCGAAAGGGGCGCTTGTCGACCGTCTGGGCCGCCAAGTCGTTATTCTGCATGCATAATGACAAAAAGCCGATAGGACCCTCGCAGAAAGGCGGGGATACGGCTTTTTTGAAACATTGAAACCAGCCAGAAGGTGCATCGCGCGTGCTGGACACGGTGGACGCGCATCGGGCCGCGGTCAGAGCGATCGCAGGCTGCGGGCCCGAAACGGGAAAGCCTTCTCCGATTGGAGCGGCATCCTGAGCCGTGACGCGGGGCGAAATACCGCCCGAAGGTGTGCGGCGGCCGTCGGCGCGGCACGCGATACCATCTTTCTGACCCGGAAAGTCCCCGCCAAGGGGGTGTCCAGCCGATCCCACAGACCAGCGGCTGGTGCCCTACCTTCGATGATCGGTCGCAACGTCCATAATATTGTACTGTCGCCGGCGCTCAGATGAGCGTCGCTTCGTATGCCTTGTTGTTGTTTCGGGGCTTGTCATCCACGGCTTGAATGCAGTGGGGCGTCGGGCACTCGCTAGA
>JBHADS010000233.1:0-2609 GCA_041855185.1 Lautropia sp.
CCGCCCAGGTAGGAGGCGCATTTCTCGCCGTAGTAGCACCAGCCGAGGATGGTGGAATAGGCGAAGAAGATCAGGCCGAAGGTGACGAGCCAGCCCCCGGGGCCGGGCAGCAGCGCGTTGAAGGTCTGGGTGGTCAGTGCGGCACCGCTGGAACCATCGGTATAGCCACCGCCGATGACCAGCACGATCCCGGTGATGGAGCAGACCACGATGGTGTCGAGGAAGGTGCCGGTCATCGAGACCAGCGCCTGCCGGGCCGGATGGTCGGTCTTGGCAGCCGCTGCGGCGATGGGTGCGGAGCCCATGCCGGCCTCGTTGGAGAATACCCCTCGGGCTACACCGTATCGGATCGCCGAGCCGATCGCCCCCCCGACGACTGCATCCAGCCCGAAGGCGGAACGGACGATGGTTTCGAGCGCCGGGATCACCTTGTCGATGTGCAGCAGGATGATGGCCAGGCCGCCGAGCACGTAGACGATCGCCATGAAGGGCACGATCAGCGAGGAAGCCTTGGAAATGCTCTGGATGCCACCGAGCACGACGATGCCGGTGAACACGGTCAGCACCACGCCGGTGATCCAGGGATTGACCGAGAAGCTGGCCTCGATGGCGTGCGCGACCGAGTTGGACTGCACCGAACTGCCGATCCCGAAGGACGCGATCGTGCCGAACAGGGCAAACATCACCGCCAGCCATTTCATGTTCAGCCCGCGCTCGATGTAATACATCGGGCCGCCGGACATCTCACCCTTCTCGTTCTGCACCCGGTATTTGACGGCCAGGATGCCCTCGGCATACTTCGTTGCCATACCAAAGAAGGCCGTCATCCACATCCAGAACACGGCCCCCGGCCCACCGGAGACCACGGCCGTGGCGACACCGGCGATGTTCCCGGTACCGATGGTGGCGGACAGCGCCGTCATCAGTGCACCGAAATGCGAGATATCGCCCTCGTGGTCGTTCGACTTGTGCGGCCAGAACGCCTGCTTCAGCGCAAACGGCAGCATCGTCACCTGCAGGAACAGCAGGCGGATCGTCAGATAGATGCCCGTGCCGACCAGCAGCACCAGCACCGGCGCGCCCCAGACGTAGCCACCCAGCCACTCGAAGAACTTTTGCAGCGCCTCCATGTATTGCACTCCCGAAGATAAGACTGGCTGAAAGTTTAGAACTTTTTGCCGAGCCCTTCCGAATCGGCGGGGCAGGACATTCCCCAGTAGCGCCTGTTTCTTTTGCGTTGCAGCATCACAATCGGCCCGGTGCTGTTGCGACCGAAGGCGCCATCACCCCGCCCCGCCACGGGTGTGGGTGTGGGTGCGGTATCAATCGGAGTCGCTTCCGTCCCTGTCGTCGGAGGCACGAGGACGACGGCCATCGCGCCACAGCATCGCCGCCGCGAACAGCACCAGCAGCGCCAGCCCGTACCAGGTGATCGCGTACATCAGGTGATTGTTGTTGAAGGCGACCACGGTCAGCCCGGGCATCGGAAATTGCTGCACCTGGCGCGACGCCCACTGCATCACGGCAATCTCGCCGGCGGTGGCCGGTGGCGGCTGCCAGCGGGGAACCTCGGCCCATGGGGCCGTCGGTGCAGACAGGACTTCGGGAGCATGGGTCAGATCGATGAAATAGGGCGCGACGCGTCCGGCATCCAGCCCCCGGGCGCGTGCGATGGCCTGCACATCGCGCGAGTACCAGCGATCGGCGGCGGGATCGTTGTTGCGCAGAAAGGCGCCGCCCGGCTCCGGCATCCGCACGAGACCGACCACTTCGACCCAGCCTTCGGGCGCGGCTGCAGGACGCGCAGCCGTCGCCCGCGCCTCGGGACGCCGGCGATCGGGCGGCACGAAGCCGAGATTCACCATGACGATGGCGCCATCGGCGGTTTCGAGCGGCGTCAGCACCCAATGGCCGCTGCCCAGCACGCTGGCGGCCTGCACCAGCGCTTCGCGGTCGTGCAGCAGGCGCCCGCGCAGGCGCACATGGCGATATTCATCCTGCGCCGCATGAACGGCGGCCCACTGTTCGGGCGCCGGTGCCGGCACCGGCGGCGCATGAATGCGGGCGTCGACCCGTGCGATCAGATCCTGCTTCCAGGCCAGACGCTTGAGCTGCCAGGTGCCGAGCGACACGAACAGCAGCAGGAAGGCGCCCAGCAGAACCCAGGCCAGGATGCGCACGACAGCGGAACGTCGTCGCACGGGAGGGGAAGAAAGCGTGTCGGACATCAGCGAGTCACTCGATCAGCGGGTCGCACGAAAAGATGCTGTGCCCGCCGCCCTGCCCTACCCGGAGGCAGGGATTACCGTGCGGCGGCACTGCGGTATAGCGGTGCTGCGGCGCTGCGGGGACAAGGCCCCGGGCACAGAAACCGACAGGGCCGCACGATGGCGGCCCTTGGACTGGGGGAGAGGCTCGGCGGCCCCTCCGGGAGATGATATGAAGCGCGTCGGGACAGGCCACGAAGGGCAGTCTGTCGCCGGATCGACGGCCTCAGGGCCGGATGCGCACGTCGTGCATCGAGGCCGGCATCAGGTTGGTATCGAGGTGGAACATGACCCACAGCGAGCCGACCAGCGTGATCACCACCATCAGCACAGTGAATATGA
>JBHADS010000234.1:0-2570 GCA_041855185.1 Lautropia sp.
CTCAGTCCTTGGCGTTCTGCATCAGAAAGTCCAGCACCAGTTTCTTCTCCTCCTCAGACAGCCCTGCGCGCGGGAACATGCTTTCGGCAATGCCATGCCACTGCTTCTGCGTGAACTGACCCGGGTCGCGCGGACCGTGGCACACCGTGCAGCGCTGATAGAACAGCCGCTCGCCGGGGGACATCGAGGCCGTGGCTTTCTCGCGCAGCACGGCCGCGCGTTCGAGTCCGAGCGCGGCCGTATCGATCTTCAGGCTGGTCCGCTGGACGATGGCCGGCGGGTCGTAGGCGCGGCTGCCGCCCCGGTCGGCATCGTTGCACTTGCGCAGCCAGGCCAGGCAGGTGTCGGCCGTTGTCGCCTGAGTCAGCGCGCTGGCAGGGCGGCTGGAGGTGATGAAATTCACCAGCCCATTGTTGCAGCGCCCCTTGGAATCCAGCTGCGGCCAGGCACCCTCGTAGATGCTGACCACACCCGGCATGATCCTGTCCGAGACCCGTGCGCCCACCACGATGGCGCCGCGCTCGTTGAACAGCTCGACCAGATCGCCGTCGGCGATGCCACGCGCTTTCGCATCCTGCGCGTTGATCGTCAGCGGCTCGCGCGTCTGTATCGCATAGGTCCGGCGCACCGGCTCGGCGTTGGCCATCTGCGAATGCAGACGGTTGTAGGGGTGCGGGCTGACCACATGCAGCTGGCCTTCCTTCGCGTTGCCCAGATACTCGGCGGGCTCCAGCCATTTCGGCATCGGCGGGCAGTCCGGCAGATTCAGCTTCTCGACGGTGGCCGAATACATTTCGATCAACCCGGTGGGCGTGTGCAGCGGGTGCTTCTTCGGATCGGCCCGGAAATCCCCGTGACGCACCCAGCGGTTGGCGGCCGCCGGGGTCGGCAGCGTGATCGAGCCCGCCTTCCAGAAATCCTCGAAAGGCATCAGCGGGGCAGCCGAGCTGGCCTCATAGGCAGCCTGGATGTAATCCATCGGTTCCAGCCCCTCGGTGAAGGCGGCCTCCACCTCGCACAGCTCAGCCAGACGCCGGAAGATCTCGAAATCATCCAGCGCGTCGCCCACCGGGGCGATCACCTGCTTCATCGCATAGAACTTGTTGATGTTGTAGGTGCCGCCCGACGAGATGTCGTCGCGTTCCAGCGTAGTCGTGGCGGCCAGCACGATGTCGGCCCAGCGGGTCGAGGCCGTCCACCAGCAGTCCTGCACGATGACCGTATCCACCGTGTTGAGGGCACGAATCAACTCGTTCAGATCCTGCTGATGCGACAGGAAATTGTTGCCTGCGTTGTAGATCAGCTTGACCTTCGGGTAGGTATATTCGCTGCCGTTGTAGGTGAAGCGCTTGCCCGGGTTGTTCAGCATCTCGCTGATGCGCGAGGCCGGACAGATTTTCTTGACTGGATTGCGGCCCTGCGACAGCCCGGTGGGCGGCGTTGCACCCGACTGGGCCGTGCCGCCACCGCCATAGTGCCACGAGAAGCCGACACCCTGGCCGGGCAGGCCGATGTTGCCCAGGATGCAGGCAAAGTTCACGATCGCCCAATAGGGCATCTCGCCGTGGTGGGCACGCTGAATGGCCCATGAGCCGGCAAACTGCGTGCGCTTGCTGGCAAACAGCTCGGCCAGCTGGCGGATGCGCGCGGCCGGAATGCCGGTGATCCGGCTCGCCCACTCCGGTGTCTTCGGTGGCGTTCCATCCGCATCCTTGCCTTCCAGATAGGCGCGGAAACGGTCGAAGCCGACCGTGTAGGTATCGATGAACGCCTGATCGTGCTTGTTCTGGCTGAGCAGGTGATAGCTCATCGCCAGAAACAGCGCCGTATCGGTGTTCGGGATGATTGGCACCCATTCCGCGCCCAGCTTCTCGTCCGTGGTCGTCACCTGCGGATTGATCGAGATGAACTTGACGCCCGCCTTCTTGATCGCATCCCAGTTCGGATACATCTCGTGATCGGCCACGGTGTACTCGATCCGGTTGTTCTTGTCCGGATCGCTGCCGATGAACACCACCAGCTCGCTGTGCTTCTCGACCTGCTCCCAGCAGGTCTGCGCCGAATAGACCTCCAGATCACCGAGAACCAGCGGCATGATGATCTGACCCGCGCCGGCTGAATAGTCGCCAGTGGTCATCGACGAGCCACCCAGCAGATTGAAGAAGCGTCCCTGCAGCACATTCGGCCGAAAAATCCCCGCGTGCGACCAGCCTCCGTAGGAACTGCTGAAACATCCTTCGTTGCCGTACTTCTCGATCGTGTCGAGAATCGCCTTGGCCGTCAGCCCCAGCGCCACCTCCCAGCTGACCTGCACGAAAGGCTCCTTGCCGCGCAGCTCCGGTTTGGTGTCCCCCGTCCTGTAGCCTTCCAGATAGGATTTGCGCACCATCGGCCCGGCAATCCGGGTCTTGTCATAGGTGCGGGCCTTCACCCCCTCCAGCAGCATCGGTGTCGGCATCCGGTCGCTGGGCTGTGCCGTCACGCTGTCCAGCACCCCGTTCTTCACCGAGGCGAACAAGGGTCCATAGTGCGTGGCATGGGCCACCGTGCCCGTGAAGCCGCTGGCTGCC
>JBHADS010000235.1:0-3305 GCA_041855185.1 Lautropia sp.
CATCCACAACGCCGCTTTCTCGCAGCGGATGCCGCCGGTGCAGTAGGTGACGACCCGTTTGCCGGCCAGCGCCGGGCGGTGGGCTTCGAGCGCTGCGGGCAGCTCGGTGAACTTGCTGATGTGGGGGTTGATGGCACCGTGAAACTTGCCGACCTGCACCTCGAAATCGTTGCGCGTGTCGACGATGGCGATCTCGCGGCCCTCGTCGTCATGCCCTTCGTCCAGCCAGCGGGCGAGCGTCTCGGGAGCGACCGTGGCGGCGCGGCCGTCTGCCGGGCGAATCTGGGGCTGCCGGAAGGTGATGGTCTCGCGCTTGATCTTGACCAGGAAGCGGTTGAAGCTCTGCTCGTTCGACAGGCTTTCCTTGATGTGCATGTCGGCCAGGGCCGGGATGCTGCGCAGCACCTCGACGAAGGCGCGTGCTGGAGCGACGGGGCCGCTCAGCATGATGTTGACGCCTTCGGGCGTCAGCAGGATGGTGCCGCGCATGTCGGCCTGTCTGCCGGCCGCGAGCAGCTTGCTGCGCAGACTGGGCAGGTCATCGAGGTCGGCAAACTGGTAGGCGGCGAGGTTCAGAAATTCGTTTGGCATGATGCGCAATTCTAGCCCGCATTTCCCGCTGCTCGCCGCGCTGTCGCCCGGCCGTTCCCCGCGCCAGGGCGCCGGGAGAAGGGGGAGACGATCCGAGATAAATCCTGATTGCCGTGGGCAGGGGCACTACAATCGGCGGATGACTGTCCAGACCCCCCTTGCCGCCGGATCGGCGGACACGACTACGGCGCAATCAGGCGCCGCCGAGGCGACGAGTGCGGCCACGATGGCCGCCGCGGAGCCCCTCCGTGCTGCGGCTGCCGATTCCGTCGCTGCCGTCGCTGCCGATCCCGGCCCCGGTTTCGTCCATCTGCGGATGCGCTCCGAATATTCGGTGGTGGATTCGATCGTCCGCATCGATGATGCGGTGGCCCGGGCCGTGGCCGACGAGCAGCCGGCGCTGGCGCTGTCGGACGCCTCCAATCTCTTTGGCTGGGTCAAGTTCTACAAGAAGGCGGCCGGCAAGGGCGTCCAGCCGATCTGTGCGGTCGATGTCTGGGTCTCCAATCCCGAGAATCCCGAGCGCCCGTATCGCCTGCTGCTGATCGCCGAGAGCAATGCCGGCTATCGCCGCCTCTGCGAGCTGATCTCCAGAGCCTGGCTCGAGAACGAGCAGGGCGGACATGCCGAGCTGCGCCCCGAGTGGCTGACGGCCGAGGGCAATGTCGGTCTGATCGCGCTGTCCGGGGCGGCCGGTGGCGAGGTCGGGCAGCACCTGCTGGCCGGCAACACCGCCAAGGCCGAGGCAGCGGCCCGGCATCTGGCCGAGGTTTTTCCGGATGCTTTCTACCTGGAAGTGCAGCGCGATGGCAGCAATGATGCCGAGAGCTGTACCCGGGCCACGGCCCGGCTGGCCGCCGAGCTGGATCTGCCGCTGGTGGCTACCCATCCGATCCAGTTTCTGGAAGCCGACGAGTTCCGCGCCCATGAGGCGCGGGTCTGCATCGCCGAGGGCGAGGTGCTGGCTGACCCGAAGCGGGTGCGGCGTTTCACGCCCGAGCAGTATTTCAAGAGCCGGGCCGAGATGATGGCGCTGTTTGCCGATCTGCCCGAGGCGCTGGCCAACAGTGTCGAGATCGCCCGGCGCTGTGCGGTGAATCTGGTGCTCGGCAACCCGCAGCTGCCGGTCTACCCGACGCCCGAAGGCGTCAGCATCGAGGAATATCTGCGCCAGCTGGCCGTCGAGGGGCTGGGCAAACGGCTGGAGAAGCTCTATCCCGACCCGGCCGTGCGCGCCGAGAAGCAGCCGGAATACGACGCCCGTCTGCAGCGTGAGTGCGACACGATCATCGGCATGGGCTTTCCCGGCTACTTCCTGATCGTGGCGGACTTCATCCGCTGGGCCAAGCAGAACGGCGTGCCGGTCGGTCCTGGCCGGGGATCGGGGGCCGGTTCGCTGGTCGCCTTCGCGCTGGGCATCACCGATCTCGATCCCTTGCCCTATGCGCTGCTGTTCGAGCGCTTCCTGAACCCCGAGCGGGTGTCGATGCCCGACTTCGATATCGACTTCTGCCAGGACAAGCGCGGTCAGGTGATCGAGTACGTGCGTCGCAACTATGGCTACGATGCCGTCTCGCAGATCGCCACCTTCGGCACGATGGCGAGCAAGGCCGTGATCCGCGATGCCGGCCGGGTGCTCGACATGCCCTACAACTTCTGCGACCAGCTCTCCAAGCTGATCCCGATCGAGCAGGCCAAGCCGCTGTCCCTGGACAAGGCGCTGAAGGCCGAGCCGATCCTGGCCGAACGCTTGGCCAACGAGGAGGAGGTGGCTGAGCTGTTCGCGCTGGCCCGTCCGCTCGAGGATCTGACCCGCAACATCGGCATGCACGCCGGTGGGGTGCTGATCGCGCCGGGCAAGCTGACCGATTTCTGCCCGCTCTATCAGGCGCCCGGTACCACCTCGGTCGTCAGCCAGTACGACAAGGACGATGTCGAGGCGGTCGGTCTGGTCAAGTTCGACTTTCTGGGTCTGCGCAACCTGACCATCATTGATCTGGCGGTCGAGTATGTGAACGCGCGCCGCAGCCGGGAGGGAGAGGCCAAGCTGGTGCTCGACGAGCTGGGCTTCGAGGACCAGGCGGCCTATCAGATCCTGCGCGACGGCAACACGGTCGCCATCTTCCAGGTGGAATCGGACGGCATGAAGAAGCTGCTGCGCAAGCTGCAGCCCGACCGTTTCGAGGACATCATCGCCGTCCTGGCGCTCTACCGGCCGGGGCCGCTCGGCTCGGGCATGGTCGACGACTTCATCCTGCGCAAGCGCGGCGAGCAGGAGATCGATTATTTCCATCCGAACCTGAAGGACTGTCTGGAGCCGACCTACGGCGTCATCGTCTATCAGGAGCAGGTGATGCAGATCTCGCAGATCATCGCCGGCTACACGCTGGGCGGTGCCGATCTGCTGCGTCGCGCGATGGGCAAGAAGAAGCCCGAGGAGATGGCCAAGCAGCGCCAGATCTTCATGGAAGGGGCCGAGAAGCTCGGACAGGATCTGAATCTGGCTTCGCAGCTCTTCGACCTGATGGAGAAGTTTGCCGAGTACGGCTTCAACAAGTCGCACACGGCTGCCTATGCCGTCGTCACCTACCATACGGCCTGGCTGAAGGCGCATTATCCGGCCGAGTTCATGGCTGCCACCCTGTCCTCGGACATGGACGACACCGACAAGGTGCAGATCTTCGTGCGCGATGCTCAGCAGAATCGGGTCGAGG
>JBHADS010000236.1:0-2612 GCA_041855185.1 Lautropia sp.
CAAGAAGGGTTATTACCCGATCATCGGTTTTCCCGGAAAGACCCAGGCCCTGCGGGCAGGACAGCTCTACCATCTGGTCTTTCGCAACATCGATCCTGATCCGAGCACGAACTTCATCAGCATCGATCATTCGGCCACCCGCACCGATAATGGCCGACCGGCACGCTGGCTGAACACCCTGGATTGGTCGACTCTGTTTGCGACACGCCCCTCCGGCAAACAAGTACCGTTCCAATGGTTCAATCTGACGGAGCGAGGATCGAGCGGCAATTACTTCTCGCCGATCATGCAGATCACTCTGAAGAACGGACAAAGCCAGGGCGTCTCCGATACCGAAAGTGGTAGTGTCGATCCGCAACGGGTCTACACGGCACGTGCCAATGCCCCCATACGTGAGCGCTTCACGCCAGGCAGCGACAAGATCATCAGTGGCTTCTCCGTGGCAACGGCAGCATCGACTGCGGGCGAGCTCGGATGGAGGCTGCTCGACGGAGAGACAGAGCTCGGCAAGGGGACGATCAGGCAGGATCCGCCCAATTACCAGCCACTGAAGACCAACACCGGCATTCTGCTGGCGAACACCCACTGGTACGATGTTGCGTTCCCTCGCGATATCACATTGAAAGCCGGCAGATCATACGACTTGGAATTCACCCCCGTCGGCGAGAGCGAATGGAAATTCGCCGCCCATGTAAACGGCCGGCTCGCCGGTTTCAGCTGGCCCGCCTCCTTCACAGAATCGCAAGCACAGCATTGGCGCAAAGGAACCTGGATCAACACCTTCTACTGGAACTATTCGAGATCCGCCCTGGGTTCAAACTGGCCAGTCGTACTGCATCGCGCGCCCTGATAAACCGTCAAGGAACTATCGGCTGCGACAGCGCGCGCTGGGAAGCCCCCCAGCACGCCCTCCAGAACAACAGAAAAACATCAAATCCACACGAACACGCCACGCTTTGCGTGATTGCTGCACCAATTTTTTACCATCAAAGCAACGCAACGAGAAATATCGGTGAGGTTTCCGGGGGCGGGCTCACCTCTTTCTCAGGTTATTACAATAGCGCAATCTTCATACATGGCCGGCAAGAATCGAGGCTTCCCTCATTCTTGTTTCGTCTCATGCAGAGGGCGAGCTCCAGCCAAGCTCCTCAGCCGCCGCAGATCCACATGCGCCCATCCTCTGCCCCGTGCCCGATGGCTCTGGCCCCATTGGCGCACACATCCATGAACCCGTGAAAGCACAACACCGCCCCCAACACCTACACCTTTCCATGCCCTCAACCCCAAAGATCGGCCACCTGACCATCGGGCTGCTGCTGTCGATGGCGTTGGCGGCCTGTGGCGGCCGCGACAGCACCTCAGCCACAGCCTCCTCAGTCACCGAGCATTCGGCCAGCAGTCCGACGATCACCGAGCACCAGAGCACCACATCCGGGCTTGAGACGCTGGAAGGGGCCACCCTTTTCGACAGCACCGGCGACGCGGAACCCGACCGCCTGCAGGCAGAGATCGCCGCAGCCGCCGTCACACAGGAACCCGTCGACATTCCGGCCGCCGAGGCAACCCAGGCAGATACGATCCCGACGCCCGGCACCACGGGTACGGCGAACGCAGCCAGCGACGGCACGCCAGCCGCTGACGAGGGCAGCACGACAGCAGAGAAGTCCGCGCTGAAGAACGCTATCTACCCCACGGCGGCGGGCCTCAGTTCGACATCCAACACCTACCAGCGCCTCTACGGCCCCGGGGCATTCAACATCAACGCCCTGGGCAATACTGTCATCGGCGTTCACAACCAGCAGCAGAGCATGGTCTCGAACCGCTTCCGCGCCACCTCCTCGGGCTCGCTGGCCTATATCCGTGTCCTGATGGCAACCGGCGCTGGCTACTCCAAGGGCAACGGAGGCACCATTCGCGTCTCGCTGTACCCCGATGACGGCAGCAGCGCCCATCTACCGAACCAGACGCGTGTGCTGGCACGCACCATCGTGCGCCCGTCGCTGCCCAGCACCCAGCCCAAGACCACCTTTCCGCTGGAAATCCGCTTTTCCGGCGCCCAGTCCCTGCAGGCAGGCAACCTCTACCATGTGGTCTTCGAGAACATCGATACCAACGCCGCGCAGAACTACATCAGCATCGACCACAGCGTCATGCACCGCAGCAACGGCCGTGCCACGCTCTGGATGAATACGCTCGACTGGACGACGCTGTTTGCGGCCCGGCCCACCACGGTGCAGCGCGCCTACCGTTGGTACAACCTGACCACGATCGGATCGAGCGGCAACTATTTCTCGCCGATCATGGAGATCGGTCTGTCCAACGGCTCCATCTTCGGCCTCGCCGACATGGAAAGTGGCAGCGTCGATCCGCAACGCACCTATACAGCCACCGCGAGCAAGCCCTTCCGCGAGCATTTCCGTCCATCAAGAGCACGTTCGATTTCGGGCATCTCAGTGGCTGCCGTCGCCACCGTGCCCGGCTCACTGCAATGGCGTCTGCTGCAGAACAGCACGGTCCTGGCGTCCGGCACCATTCAACAGAGCACAGCGAACTATGCGCCGCTGACGATGCACACCGGGCTGCGCGTGGTGAATCTGACCTGGTATCACCAG
>JBHADS010000237.1:0-3172 GCA_041855185.1 Lautropia sp.
CCGATGCCTTCAGCCGTGCCGGGTTGCAGTACAAGGAAGCCCTCTCTGCGGTGCAGATGGAGGTGGAAGAGCGCAACGGTCGCTATGTGATCAAGCTGTCTTCCAGCCGCCCGATCAACGAGCCCTTCGTCGACCTGATGGTCGAGCTGAGCTGGGCCGCCGGCAAGTTCGTGCGTGAATACACCTTCCTGCTCGACCCGCCGGTGCAGCGCAACGCCAACCAGCAGGCAGCCCGTGCGGGCAGCACGCCGGTGGTGGGGGCTGCTGCCAGTGCTGCCGCGACCGGCTCCGCGGCAGTCGCCCAGGGCTCCGGCGCCGGGGTGCGCACCATCGACCCGGTGACGGGGCGTCTGGTCAGCCCGGACCGTCCGGCCGGCACGGCACGCCAGCCGGCAGCCGCGCAGCGTCAGCCCGCGGCAGGTGGCACGCAGCCGCAGGCCGCGCAGCAGCAGCCGCGCGCGATGGCGCCCGCCAGCACGGTGGTGGTCGGCGAAGGCGAAACACTGGGCATCATCGCCGGTCGGGTGCGGCCTGCCAGCGCCACGCTCGAGCAGACCATCGTTGCCATCTATCGCAACAACCCGACCGCTTTCATTCAGAACAACCCGCACCTGATCCGTCAGGGGCGCACGCTGCAGATCCCGTCGGAAAGCGACATCACCTCGGTCGACAGTGTCGAGGCGGGCCGTCAGCTGCGGGTGGCAGCGCGTGATTTCCGCAGCTACAAGGAACGTCTGGCTGCCGTGCCGGTCGATGTCGGTGCAGCGACCGCCGAGGCTGCCGGCACCACGGCCAGCGGCACGGTCACGGCCAAGGTCGATGATCAGAGCGGCCGCAGCGCGGATGTCGATCGCCTGGAACTGAGCCGTTCCAGCGAGGAAGCAGGCCGCAACGCCAGCGCTGTCGGTGCGCGTGATGCCGAAGCGCTGGTGGCCCGCGAGGCCGCGCTGAAAGAGGCCAACAGCCGCATCGCCGAACTGGAGCGCAACGTCGGCGATCTGCAACGGATGCTGGAGCTGAAGAACAAGTCGCTGGCCGATCTGCAGAAACAGCTCGAGGAAGCGCGCGCCACCGGTGCCTCGGTCAGTGGCCAGGTTGCTGCTGCCGAACAGGCTGCCAAGCTGGCTGCCGAGAAGGCCGCCGCCGAGAAAGCTGCTGCCGAGAAAGCCGCCGCTGACAAGGCTGCTGCCGAGAAGCTCGCGGCCGAGGCCAAGGCTGCCGCCGAGAAGGCCGCTGCCGAGAAGGCTGCCGTAGAGAAAGCGGCTGCTGACAAGGCCGCCGCGGAGAAGGCTGCCGCCGAGAAAGCAGCAGCCGACAAGGCTGCGGCAGAGAAGCAGGCTGCCGACAAGGCCGCGGCCGACAAGGCTGAAGCCGAGAAAGCGGCACCCGCAGCAGGCGACGACAAGAGCGCTGCCGAGCAGGCCGCCGAGAAGGCCCGTGCCGAAGTGGAGAAGGTGACGGCCGAGAAGCCGGCCGAGCCTGCCTCGACCCCGGCTCCGGCTGCGAAGCCGGCCGAGGCCGCCACCGAGGAGCAGCCGAAGGGTCTGTTCGAGGGGCTGTCGCAGAGCCCGATGCTGCTGCCGGTGCTGGGTGTGTTCGCCGTCGTGGCCGGCCTGGGCTATGTGGTGCTGCGCCGCCGCCGCCGTGACGAGGACGGCTTCGGCGAAAGCATCGGTGCCGACGAATTCACGGCGAACTCGCTGTTCGGCACCACCGGGGGTCAGAGTGTCGACACCATGACCGGTGGCACTACCCAGATCACCACGATCAGTGAAAGCACGCCGACCGAGGTCGATCCGATCGCCGAGGCCGAGGTCTACATCGCCTACGGCCGCGAGACCCAGGCCGAGGAGATCCTGCGTGAAGCGCTGAAGCGTCAGCCCGAGCGTCAGGCGATCCGTCTGAAGCTGCTGGAGATCTTCTCGGGCCGCAAGGACACGGTTGCCTTCAATCAGATGGCCCGTGAGATGCACGAGATGACGGGCGGCATGAACGAGGAATGGGTGCGTGTGGCCGCGATGGGCGCAGCGCTCGATCCGGACAATCCGCTCTACGGCGATGGCTCGGCCACCGAGACGAGCGCTCCCGCTGCCGACAACTTCGCGATGGGTGCGGCCGGCGTGGCAGCCGGTGTGGCCGGCGCGATGGCTGCCCAGCATCTGCAGGCCGAGGAGCAGACCGCGGAAGTGCCGCCGGTTGCCGGACAGGACGAGCAGGTGGTGGCCGAGGAGGACATGGGTCTGGCCTTCGATGCGGGGCTGGATGAGTCGCTGGCCGATCTGGATGCCCAAGCCGGCAGCCACGATGCCCCCGATACGGCCTTCCCGTCGACCCGGTCGGGCCCGCTGGCAGCGATGCCGAGCGTGGAGCTGCCCTCGCTGGACCTGGATGCACCGCTGGATCTGGGCGATGGTCCGAACACCGTCACCGATCTGGAAGCGCAGAACTCGATCATCGATTCGCTGGATGCCCAGAACAACCCGGACGCCTCGGCCGATGATGTCGATCTGAACTCGATCGGTCTGGATCTGTCGCCCTCGACGATCTCGGGCCCGATCACGATGAGTGGCGCCGCGTCCAGCCAGTGGCAGGAAATGGCGAGCAAGCTGGATCTGGCTTCGGCCTACAGCGAGATCGGCGACAAGGAAGGTGCCCGCGAGCTGCTGGAGGAAGTGCTGAACGGCGGTGATGCCGTGCAGCAGCAGCGCGCCCGCGATCTGCTGGCCGATCTCTGATCGCTGCCCGGCGCAACGCCGATGACCCGCCTCTGACGCCCGCTGCCCGCGGGTGTCCCGACGGCCGGAACGCAGGTCTCAGGACAGGCGTTCCGGCCGTCGCCATTTCTTGTGTACTATGTCCTGTTCCGTGCGGCTGTGGCATAGGGAGGGATATTGGGACAGGAAAGCGGGGCGCCTGCAGAAAGCGGGGTGCCTGCAAGCAGGCGCCATCGTTGGGTATGCGGTCTGTCGTATGACGGCCGGGACTTCTGCGGTTGGCAGACCCAGCCGGTGCTGCCGGGAGGTCGGCGCTCGGTGCAGACGACCGTCGAGCAGGCGCTGTCGGCCGTGGCCGGTGAGCCGGTCGGTATCCGGTGTGCGGGCCGCACCGATGCCGGGGTGCATGCGCTCGAGCAGGTGATCGAGTTCGGCGTGGACGCGGCAAGGCCAGCCAC
>JBHADS010000238.1:0-8985 GCA_041855185.1 Lautropia sp.
AGACGCCAACGGCAATCAACAGCTTTCGGAACATGAGTGGACTCCAATCAGCGCATTCAGACGCTCGGCAAGTAAGACAACATCCTCATCGACGGGCACCGGCTGGCCCCCATGATCGTGCAGGGCGCGCAGCAGGCGCCGCAGCGGATCGACACCCGGCAGGACCGGTCCGAAGAACAGAACCTTCGCACCCTCCAGCACGAGCAGCGTCGGAAAGGTCTCCACATCCAGATCGCCGACCAGTTCGCTCTGAGCCTCGATATCGATCCAGACAAAAGCCGTGTCGGGATAGCCCTGCGCCTCGGCCCCCAACAGCGCCTGATAATCGCGGCAGGTGCCACACCACTCCGCGCACAGGCAGGCGACGAGCAGCCTGGGCGGGCGCGCCTCGGGGCGATGAAGAAAACTCAGCTGGATTGTGTCGAGCATGGATGACAGGCGGACCCACCGCTGCACACCCCGTCCTGCAGACAAGTGTGCCACGAATCGAAGAAAAGCCCCGGAGCACCCCGACGATCCGGCATCCGTCGCCGGGACGCGCCATGCGGGTGTGCCAGGCAAGGCGCGCCAGGCCGGTCGGGGGCCGCTGCCGGCCGACAGAGCTTCGTGACGCGTCCGCCCCGTCCCCGACAGCCGGTCGCGGCACCGAAGGTACTGTGAATGGGAAGCCGGGGACGCTCCAAGATGTCCTGTGAGAATGAGGTGATGTCAGTGATTATAAAAGGGCGTCTCCCGACCGCCAGAGTTCGCCCCGGCGAGCGTGCCGGACGCCCATCCTTTGGCTGCGACCGCCGGAACGGCCAGCTGATGCCAAAGCGCAACAGATACGCGACAAAGACGCACTTTCCACTTGGTCACAACGTGATGGAGTCGATGGACACCATGATCAGCCCCCGAGATGATGCCGGCATCACACAGGCTCTGGGTCAGATGATGCAGGCAAGCTCGTTCCTGACACCCCCCGTTCATATCGACGACTGCACACTGGCCTTCATCGGTCCGATCGAGGCTGGCCGCGAGGTCGAGACCTTTGCCACGCTGCTGACCTTCACGCTGTTCGAGAAACAACCCGAACGCGTGATCGACGAAGCCTACTCCAGCGCCTGCGCAGAAACCGGAGCCGCCACCCGTCTGAGCGAAGACGACTGGTATGCGGTGGCGCGGGATTATTACGACGAGCTGATCGAACAGCTGAACGCCTCGGCCACGCCCGAACTGCAGGCGCAGCTGCAATGGCTGGACGAGTGCTTCTTCTCGCATCATGGCGGCTATCGGGATGCCCGGATCATGATCGAGCGTTTTCTGGCTACCCGGGATCTGCCGCTGCATTGAAAATCAAAAACAGCCCCTCTTGAAAAGGGCTGCTCACCCTCCATATTCAACGCACGGGCGCCGATGGTCGGGCCCGTGACACTCAATCGCTTGAATTCAGAGGATGAGAACCATGAACCAATTCGACTTTGCTCCGCTGTACCGCTCCGCCATCGGCTTCGACCGCCTGGCCCAGCTGCTGAACAATTCGCTGCGCAACGACAGCCAGCCCAGCTACCCCCCCTACAACATCGAGCTGGTCGGTGAGAACGAATACCGGATCACGATGGCCGTTGCCGGCTTCGATCGCTCGGAAATCGAGATCGAGGTGGAACAGGACGGCCTGAAGATCACCGGACGCAAGCGTCCGTCGGCCAATCAGCCCACCTACCTGCACCGCGGCATCGCCGCCCGTGACTTCAGCCACCGCTTCCAGCTGGCCGAACACGTGCGCGTGCTGGGCGCCTCGCTCGAAAACGGCCTGCTCGGCATCGATCTGGTCCGCGAGATTCCGGAGGCCGCCAAGCCCCGCCGCATCGAGATCAGCGACGCGCCGCGTCAGCGCGTGACGGAAGCAGCCAGCACCGAAGTGCTGGACAGCCCCGCCACCGTCTGAGCCGGCTGAACGGGCCTGAGCGACCCGAAGCGCTCCGGCCGGTCTGAACCGGTCGGAGCGATCTGCGCGACGCCGATTGGCCCGAGCTGCTCCGACCGAGCTGACGGGCGCCGACTGGCCCGAATCACCGCGACCGGCCTGAATCGACAGCCCCCTTGTGGGGCTGTCTTTGTTTGAAGAGACCGAGCGGAATCGGTTCGTGACAAGGCGGCACACCGCGGCAAAGCGGCGATCAGTCGCTCAGTTCGGCCCGCAGACGATCCCGGGCAAAGTTCTTTTCGGCGTTGGTCAGCTTGCCATGCCCCAGATCGGCGTAGATGTGGTGGATCAACAGACGATCGAGGCCCGGGTCGATGCGCCGGCTGGTGGGGTCGACATCGGCGCAGAGATCGGCCTGCTCGTCCACGAACACCTTGACCGATTCGATGATGCGCAGCCGGCTTTCCTCGTCGAGCGGCGTGTGCTCGTTGCGCGCCATCGGATAGACGGCCGCCGAAGGAGCTGCCGGCCCGGGCAGGATCGAAGTCTGCCCATTGCTGGCCGCCGCAACCGGCGAATAGCCGCCATTGCCGTAGGACGGCGCGTAGTCGTACTCGCCGGCGGCCGGCGGCACATAGCGCATCACGGCCGACAGATCGTAGACCCCGAGCCGCGCCACACGGTCGGCCCGGCTGGTGATCTCGAAGCTCTGGCGATGCGACACGCCCAGCTCGGCATCCTCGACGCCGATGACGGCAATGCGCACACCCTTCTTCTGCGCCATCTCGATGCCGATGGCGAAATCCCCGTCACCCGTCACCAGTGCCGCATCGCTGATGGCACCATTGCCGGCCAACTCGATCAGATCGGTCACGATCAGCGAATCGACCCCTCGTTGCTGCCCTGCCGCATTGACGATGCCCGCACGGAAGTGCACATCGGGCAGATCGGCAATGGCACGTTGCTGAGGGGACAGGCCACTGGCCATCACGCCATCGTACCAATAGACCCGCAGCAACTCGCGCGTGGTCAGCCCCAGCGCGGTCCGGGTCTTGTCCAGCAGCAGATTGATCAGCGCGGCGGGATTCATCACTTCGAGGTGATGCCTTTTTGTCGACGCCCGTTCGCTGACGATCTCTGCGGACTGATGCAGCAAATAGCCTGCATCCACCATGACGACGAAACGATCCATTCCAAGTCCCGTTAACTAACTAACTAGCATGTTACACCGAGCCTAAGACGGCCCGGCAACCGGCCAAAACGAGATTCGGTCGCACCGAGTGACTAAAGTCATTATCGCGAATCGACAGGCCGAACAATATTAACGCCCCATTGGATCGATGTCGACCAACCAGAGGCACATAATGTCTGCCAAACGGCAGCCCCTGAAAGCACTGCCCCAGCCCCCGCCTTCGGCCTGATCCCCGGCCAGCCAAACTGCCCGCCGAGCCGCACCAGCAGCCGGACTCCGGCCGACCCGACAGCACACGTGCGCGCCGGCGGCCCCTGACGCCCTGCCCCTGATGTGCCTGACGAGGCAGTGCGATCCACGAAAATGCTGCTCCGATTAATAAATAAGAAGCGTCTAATATAAAGAGCCGTTTAAATACCGGATTTACTTTCACACTGCAGAATGAGATTTCAGTATTTATCAACGAATTCCGCGGTGCGTCATCCTGTCTAAAACCCAAAGCATGAAGTCCGGTACCGAATCATTTTTCACATGACAGAATATCGGTCGACATATCGGCTTGGCCGCAATAACCATCACGCCATTTTCCTTGAAGCAGCGCGACACGAGCAGGCCACAAAGCACCGCCCCGGTGCATGCACTCGGCAGGACGCACCAGAACGGTGCAGGGTGGCAGGCGGCCCCGAACGCCGAAGGCGCAGCAGACGCCGACACACTGCACTTCATCCATAGGGCACAATCCTCCGTCCGGCGTGGCAGGACGGGAGCACTGCGCCTCACCTATAGGGGAAATGGGGTAGAATCCGATCCTTCAATCCGTATCCGGACACCCATCGGAAGAGTGGCAGAGCGGTTGAATGCACCGGTCTTGAAAACCGGCGATGGGCGACCATCCGTGGGTTCGAATCCCACCTCTTCCGCCAATACGCCCTCCCGCATGTGCTTTCAGGTCGCCGGCCTGAGGGAAGCCAGCGGCAAAGCTGCCAACATTGTTCTTCGCGCATTCTTCGCGTGAACATCCGTTCTTCGCGGGAACATCCATTCTTCATGCGAACATCCTTCGCATGAGCGCGCCACACGCCGTGCGTGCCTGCGTGCCTGCGTGCCTGCGTGCCTGTGTGCCTGCGTGCCTGCGTGCCTGCGTGCGCAACAGGCTATCATCTGCGGCGATGGGCCTCGGCCTGCGCCTGTGCCCGCTCTCTCCCCCGAAGCCCGCGCCTTCCTGTCCGATTCATTCCCCCGCCCCCATGAGCTTGTCTGCCACACCCGCCTCTGCCCTGCCCCGCCCGCTGCTGGTCCGCTTCGGGGCAATGGGCGATCTGGTGCTGATTCAACCGATGATCCGGATGCTGTCGGCCCGTTTCGGGCAGCCGGTCGATATTCTGGCTGCCGGGGGCTGGGTGCGCCCGCTGTACCAGGGGCAGCCGGGGGTGGGCGACATTCTGCTGCTGGGCAATCGCAAGCTGCCCACCTGGCTGAACGCCGAGAAGCGCGCCCTGGTGGCGCGGCTGCGCAGTCAGGGGCCGCGTCCGGTCTGGTATTGCGATTTCGATGATCGGCTGCTGCCTTTGCTGGCGCAGGCCGGTCTGGGTGCGGACTGCGTGGTGCGCGGCAAGGCACTCGGGATGCGTCCGGGTGAGCATCTGGTCGATTTTTCGCAGCGGCTGGCGGCCGAACTGCCACCGGCCTTCGGCAAGCTGGCGCTGCCGGACCCGCTTCCCCCTCAGGACCCGCAACTGCAGGTATCGGCCGCCATGCAGGCTGATCTGCAGCAGTGGTTGCAGGCGAAGGGCTGGACCGGACGGTCGTTGATTCTGGTGCAAGCCGGCAACCGGCGCACGATGCGCACGGGTCTGCGACGCAAGGTTGCCACCAACACCAAGTGGTGGCCCGAGGAGAACTGGGCGGCAGTGATCCGGATGCTGGCGGCTCGGCACCCCGAGGCGCGCATCCTGCTGATCGGCGCGCCCCCCGAGGCCGATCTGAACGAGGAGCTGCTGCGCCACGCGCAGGTACCCAATGCACACAACGTGGCCACCGAGCTGCCGATCCCCCGTCTGCTGGCTCTGCAGGCGCAGGCTGCCGGCATGGTCTCGGTCGATACCGGCCCGGGCCATACGGCAGCGGCGCTCCGTTGCCCGCTGGTGGTGCTGTTCGGCATTGCCGATCCGCAGGAAATCCGCCCACGCGGCGGCGACACGCCGGTGGAAGTGCTGCAGGCGCACCGGGACGGCAAGCCGGACATGACGGCCATTCCGGTGCAGGCGGTGATCGATGCCTGGCAGCGTCTGCCGCTGCGGGGCTGAGACGCCGAGCCACCGGGCCGTGAATCTCTGATCACGAACTCCTGATCACAAACATCTGATCACGATCCCCTGCGTCGCGGCCAATGAGTCGCGGCCCCATCGGTGCTACGAGGGATTCGTCAGAGCGACGGGGGATTCACTTGAGATCGAAGGCCGGCCAGGGCCACTCGCCGCGATAGAGACGGTCGAGCCAGTGCGCGGCGAGCTGGATCTTCACATCGTAGAGCTGGCCGCTGCGCAGCTTGTCCATCAGCCAGCCCAGCGTCACCCATTCGATCTCGACGAATTCCTCCTCGTCCAGATTGCGTTCGACCTTCTCCAGATCGCGGGCCAGGTAGATGTCCATCACCTCGTCGGCAAAGCCGATGGCCGGGTGGATGGTGGTCAGATGGGCCCAGCGATGGGCGCGATAGCCGGTTTCCTCGATCAGCTCGCGCTTGGCGGTCTCGAAGGTGGTCTCGCCCGGATCGCGTTTGCCGGCCGGCAGTTCCAGATAGACCCGGCCCGGTGCATAGCGGAACTGCCGCTCGATCAGGATGCGCTCGTCGGTGTCGATGGCGATCATCGCGGCGGCGCCCGGGTGCATGATGAACTCGCGCGTCGAGGTGCTGCCGTTGGGCAGCTCGGCCAGATCGCGGCGTACTTTCAGAAAGCGGCCCTGAAAGACCAGCTCGCGCGACAGCGTGCGCTCGGCCAGGCCCGGATACTGGGCACGCTGCGCGGGGTCGATGTGATCGGGAATGTCGTCGGCGGGGTTGCCGGGGCGGCCGGCGGCGCTTTCGTTCGGTGTGGACATGAAACTCTCGTGGCGATGCGTCATCAGCCCATCTTCCAGGCTTGCATGATGGCCGAGGCACACAGCGCCATCAGCGGTGCCGGCAGCACGCCCAGCACGATGACGGCCAGACCGTTGACGCTCATCAGCGCCTTGGCATCGAAATCGACGACGATCTCGCTCTGGTCACGCGCCTCGTCGAAGATCATGACCTTGATGACGCGGATGTAGTAGAAGGCACCGACCAGCGACATCAGCACGGCATAGACCGCCACCCAGACGTAGCCGGCCGCGATGATCGACTTCAGCACCGCCAGCTTGGCGTAGAAGCCCACCAGCGGCGGGATGCCGGCCAGCGAGAACATGAACAGCATCATGACGCCAGCCAGCCAGGGGCTGCGGCGCACCAGACCAGCGAAATCGCTGATCTCCTCGGCCTCGAAGCCCTGACGCGCCAGGAACTGGATCATGCCGAAGGTGCCCAGCGTGGTCAGCACATAGGTGATGATGTAGAACAGACCGGCACCGAAGGCATCGGCCTGGGGCGGATTCTGCATCCCGGCATAGGCACCGGCCACGCCCAGCAGCACGAAGCCGACCTGCGAGATGGTCGAGTAGGCCAGCATCCGCTTCAGATTGGTCTGCACCACCGCCACCAGATTGCCGAGGCCCAGCGACAGCACGGCGAGGATGATCAGCATGTGCTGCCACAGCGGCGCCATCTCCAGCAGCGCCTCGCCCAGCAGGCGGAACACCAGCGCGAAGGCCGCCAGTTTGGGGCCGGCCGCCACCAGCAGCGTCGCCACGGTGGGCGCACCCTGATAGACATCCGGCACCCACATATGGAAGGGAACGGCCCCCAGCTTGAAGGCCAGGCCCGAGACCAGGAACACCAGCCCGAAGGCGAGCACTTGACCCGACACCATGCCCTCGTTGACACGGCCGAGGATCTCGCCGATGTTCAGCGAGCCGGTGGCGCCGTAGACCATCGACATGCCATAGAGCAGGAAGCCCGAGGCCAGCGCACCGAGCACGAAATACTTCATCGCCGCTTCGATGCCGATCTGATGGTTGCGGCGCAGGCCGATGGCCGCGTAGAGCGCCAGCGACATCAGCTCCAGGCCCAGATAGAGCACCAGCAGATTGGTGCCGGAGATCATCACCATCTGGCCCAGCAGCGAGAACAGCGCCAGCGCGAACAGGTCGCTCTGCCGGATGTCCCGATCGGCCGCATAGCGCCGCGAATAGACGACGATGGTGCCGGTGGCGATGATGGCGCAGACCTTCAGCAGATAGGACAGCTCGTCGGCCACATACATCTCGCCGAAGGCAAACTGATGCCCTTCGCCGATTCTCCAGAAGATGGCGGCCAGCGGCAGCAGCAGGATACCCAGCGCCATGCGGTCAGCGCGCAGCGGGTGTTTCTTGCCGAACAACGCCTCGATCACCAGAAACGCACAGATGCCAAGCATCAGCGCGATTTCTGGCGCCAGCGCACTCAGATTGATTTCTTGCAGGGTCAATGACACGGCCTTATCTCGCTGAAACTAGGACTTAGGGGATCTTGGTCTGGGACACGTGGTGCAGCAGCGCTTCCACCGAGACCTGCGTCAGATCGGTGAAGAACTTCGGATACAGGCCCATGAACAGCACGAAGCCGGCCATCAGCATCAGCAGCCAGAACTCACGGCGATTCACATCGGTCAGCTCATCGACCTGCGGATTGGCCACCGCACCGAAGACCACCCGCTTGTACATCCACAGCGAATAGGCTGCGCCCAGGATCAGCGCCGTCGCCGCCAGGAAACCGATCCAGAAATTGAACTGCACCGCCCCCAGGATCACGAAGAACTCGCCGACGAAGCCGGAGGTGGCCGGCAGGCCGGCATTGGCCATCGAGAACAGCAGGAACAGTGCGGCAAACTTCGGCATCCGGTTGATGACGCCGCCGTAATCCGCGATCTGACGGCTGTGCAGCCGGTCATAGAGCACGCCGATCGACAGGAACATCGCGCCGGAGACGAAACCGTGCGAGATCATCTGCATCACCGCGCCCTGCACCCCCAGCTCGTTGAAGATGAAGAAGCCCAGCGTGACGAAGCCCATGTGCGCGATCGATGAATACGCAACCAGCTTCTTCATGTCGGTCTGCACCAGCGCCACCAGGCCGATGTAGATGACGGCCACCAGCGACAGCACGATCATCAGCCCGGCCAGCTCGTGGCTCGCATCCGGCGCGATCGGCAGCGAGAAGCGCAGGAAGGCATAGGCGCCCAGCTTCAGCATGATCGCGGCCAGCACCACCGAGCCGCCGGTGGGGGCCTCGACGTGGGCGTCGGGCAGCCAGGTGTGCACCGGCCACATCGGGATCTTGACGGCAAAAGCCAGCAGGAAGGCGACGAAGATCAGGATCTGCTCGGTCAGCCCCAGCGGCAGCTGGTGCCATGCCTGGATCTCGAAGCTGCCCGATTGCAGATACAGATAGATCAGCGCGATCAGCGTCAGCAGCGAGCCGAGCAAGGTATAGAGGAAGAACTTGAAGGCGGCATAGACACGGTTCGGCCCGCCCCAGACACCGATGATGATGTACATCGGAATCAGGGTCGCCTCGAAGAACACGTAGAACAGCATCCCGTCGAGTGCCGAGAACACGCCCACCATGATCCCGGACAGGATCAGGAAGGCCGCCATGTAGTGATGGACCCGATCGGTGATCACCTGCCAGGCCGCCACCACCACCACGATGGTGATGAAGGCCGTCAGCAGCACCATCCAGACGGCCAGACCGTCGATGCCCAGCGCGTAC
>JBHADS010000239.1:0-2619 GCA_041855185.1 Lautropia sp.
CAAGAAGGGTGACAAAGCCCTGCTCGAATGGGTCAACAACGAAATCGCCACCCTCAAGAAAGACGGCCGCCTGAAAGCCGCCTACGAAAAAACCCTGCGCCCCGTCTACGGCGACACCGTCAGCGCCGAGCAGCTGCTGGCGGACTGATCGGCCCTTCCGCTCCCGAAGCCCTGTTCCCTGCCGGCGGCCGGGAGGGGCTGGGGGCAATTTGCCTGAAGCTGGGAGATCTGCGCAACGAGGATCTCCTGTGGGCTGGCGCTGACCTGATGTGAGCATACAATCACCGAACCGGGCCGAAGGCAGGATCGTGCGGGATTGTGATCTTTCAAGCCGCTGGTCCTATGCAGGAGGCGTGATGAGAGGCTTACGTAAGGTCAGAATCGAGGGTTTCAAATCCATAGCGTGTGCCGAGATCGAGCTTGGTGATCTCAATGTGGTGATCGGCGCCAATGGCTCGGGAAAGACGAATCTGATCGGCGCATTTCGATTGCTGGAGCGCGTGCTGACACGCAATCTGCAGCTTTACGTGGCCAGTGAACCAGATCGCTTTCTGTTTCACGGTCGCAAGACGACGCCTGCCTTGGCCCTGGATTTCGTCTTTGAGCAGCGTGCCTACGGTTTCAAACTCAAGGCGGTCCAGGACGCGTTGATCTTCGAGTACGAGCGCATCGACGAGGCGGGGCGCGGCCCTCTGCAGCCCCTCGCCGTCGGAAACCGGGAAAGCAGGCTGGAGGATGTGGCACAGACCTTCAACGAAGGGACTCCCGGCCTGCTGTTTCCCCAGGTGCGGGATCTCGTCGTCTACCACTTTCACGACACCTCGGACAGTGCACCTGCGAAGCAGATCGCCGATGTGGATGACAACAGCTTCTTTCGACCGAATGCCGCCAATCTGGCTGCTTATCTGTACTGGTTGCAGCAGAAGCACCCGGTGCAGTTCCGGTACATCGAGGAACATATCCGGCTGGTAGCGCCATTTTTCGAGCGCTTCGTTCTGGCCCCCAGCAGGCTCAATGAGCGAAAGATAAAGCTCGAATGGAAGCAGAAAGGTTCCGAAGCATATTTCGATGCTTACTCGCTGTCGGACGGCACCTTGCGTTTCATCTGTCTGGCGACCTTGCTGCTGCAACCAAGCCCTCCTGCGTTGATTCTGCTCGATGAGCCGGAGCTGGGCCTGCATCCTTTCGCGGTTCGTATCCTGGCCGAAATGCTGGAGTCTGCGTCCCGACGGGTGCAGATCGTTCTGGCGACGCAGTCGGTGACGCTGCTCAATCATTTCGAGCCGGGGCAGGTGATCGTTGCCGAAAACAATGGCAGGGAGACATCGTTTCACCGGCTGGACGCTGAAAAACTCAGGGGCTGGCTGGACGATTTCAGCCTGGGCGAGCTATGGGAGAAGAATGTGCTCGGAGGTCGCCCATGACTCGCTTGCTGATCCTGGTGGAAGGGCAGAGTGAGGAGATTTTCGTCAAGCACACGCTGACGCCTCACTTGGCGCAGTTTGGGGTGTATGTCCAACAGCCCATTGTGCTCTGGACAAAGCGACTGCATGGAGGAGGGGGATTTCGGGGAGGCGTGTCGAATTGGGGGCAGATCCGGCGAAATCTGCAGCCCTTGTTGGCGGATGGCAATGCCTGGATCAGTACGATCCTCGACTTCTATGGCCTGCCGGAGGATTTTCCGGGTCTGTCGGACGCCCTGCGCTATGGAGAGCCCTATGCTCAGGTTCAAGCGTTGCAGATGCGTTTTGCGTCGGAGTTGCCGCATCGGCGCTTCATCCCGTTTCTGGCCTTGCACGAGTTCGAGGCTTGGCTGTTCAGTGCGCCCGATGTGATCGGGGCACATTTTGGACAGCCGGCGCTCGCTGCCCAGCTCAGATCTGTCGTGGAACAGATTGGCGCACCGGAACTCATCAATCATGGTCCCGATACGCATCCGAAGGCGCGCCTGAGAGGCTTGGTGGCCGACTATAAAGAGACTTCGGACGGACCGACGCTCATGGAGAAGATCGGCATCGACGTGATTCGTGCGAACTGCCCGCATTTCAACGACTGGCTGCGTCGCCTGGAGGCGCTGGGGGCCGAGCACTGAAGTGAGAACGGGGCTCGGTCAAGGGCGCCCGGCATCATGAGCGCTGCTCAGGCTCAGGCTCAGGCTCAGGCGTAGGCATAGGCGGCTTGAACTGTGCAGGGTTCTGCTGGGTCATTACACATGAGCAGTGCAGCAGCCCCAAGGTGTGCACCAGCCAAGAAAAAAGCCCGACCACCTTGCGGTGTCGGGCTTTTTGGAATTTGGTGGGTCGTGAAGGATTCGAACCTTCGACCAACGGATTAAAAGTCCGCTGCTCTACCGGCTGAGCTAACGACCCGGTATTCTTGGTGTTGCCTTGTGTGCAGCACCGAAGAAGACATGATTATAGCGTGCTTTCGGAGCTTTGCAAGTACCAGCGGCAAATTTTTTTGGATGAACGGCGGTGTCGACTCAACGCCTTGCCGTTGCCGCTCGGTTTACAGGCTCTTCAACCGCTCCCGTGCTGCCGTGGCGGCCGGGGTGCCGGGGTGTTCCTTGCCGATGCGCTGGAAGGTGGCGCGGGCCGTCTTGGGATTGCCGCTGTCGGC
>JBHADS010000240.1:0-10228 GCA_041855185.1 Lautropia sp.
GATCGAGCTGGCGCTTGGTTTCCATCGTGAAGCGGTTGATCGGATACTCGAATTTCTCGGGGGCGTAGGCATAGAAGTGACCAAAGCCACCACCGACATAGGGGGCACTGCCCATCTGCCAGAACAGCCACGACAGGCACTCGGTGCGCCCGGCGATATCCGCAGGCAGGAAGGCACCGAACTTTTCTGCCAGATAGAGCAGGATCGAGCCGGACTCGAAGACGCGGATCGGCTGCGGACCGCTGCGATCCAGCAGGGCCGGAATCTTGGAGTTCGGATTGATGGCCACGAAGCCGCTGCCGAACTGATCGCCCTTCATGATGTCGATCAGATAGAGATCGTAGGCTGCGCCTTCGATGCCGCGCCCGAGCAGTTCTTCGAGCATGATCGTGACTTTCATGCCGTTGGGCGTGCCCCGCGAATAGAGCTGCAACGGCTTGTCGCCGACCGGCAGCACCTGCTCGAAGGTGGCGCCGGCCGTCGGCTTGTTGACCGATGCGAAGCGACCGCCGCTGGGCTGGTCCCAGACCCAGACTTCCGGCGGCACATAAGGTGTTTGACTCATGGGGATTCCTTGATGAACGGGAGGAAAGATCCGACGCGACGAATCGTAGCGATGAATCGCGCGAATCGTGGGACGGTTTGAAGCGGGCAGTCCGACGATGCGGAGGTCGGCCCCGCCTTCATGCGGACATCCCGAGACATCCGCAACGGCCACAGTGTAGCGCCGCCGCAGCCCACCCGTTCATGTCAGCCCCGTTCACGTCAGGCCGTTAACGTCACGCCGTTCACGTCAGGCCCGTTCATGTCAGACCCGGTTTCCGGCTCCCCCCCTCCCGCCGGCTCAGCGTCAGCCCGCTCCACCCGAACAGCAGCGTCAATATCAGGCACAGGTAGCAGAAGAAGGCGAAGGGCAGATAGCTCAGCACCGGCACGCCCAGCGTCTGACTGATGAACACGCCGCAGACGCTCCAGGGCACCAGCGGGTTGATCACCGTGCCGGCATCCTCGAGCGTGCGCGACAGGTTGCGGGGATGCAGTCCCAGTTTCTCGTAGATCGGCTTGAAGGTCTCGCCGGCGAGCAAGATGCTGAGGTACTGCTCGCCCACCAGCACGTTGACACCGACCGCGGTGCAGGCCACGCTGAAGGTGGCTCGTCCGGTGGTGGTCAGGAAATTGCGCATGCTCTCCAGGAGCGTCGGAATCACGCCGAGCACGAACAGCAGCCCACCCAGGCTCAGACCCAGGATGACGATGATCTGCGTGAAGAACATGCTTTCGATGCCGCCCCGCGAGATCAGCCGGCTGATCTCGGTCAGCGTCTGCTCGAACTTCGGCCCGCCATACAGCCAGGCGCCCAGCTGCGCCAGGCTCGGGCTGCTGTGCAGATGAGTGATGAGCAGCGCGAGGCCGATGGTGGCCATCATCGCCAGAATGGCCGGCACGCGACGCATCGCCAGGATCAGCAGCAGCACGAAAGGCGCCAGCGCATAGCCATGCACCAGCCCCGAGGCCGCCATCTGCTCCCGAAAGACCGTCACCCGGTCGAGGCTGCCGGCGCCCACCTCCGGCAACCCCCAGAGGAACAGCGCCGCACTGATCAGCCAGGCCGGGATCGTGGTGTAGGCCATGTTGCGGATGTGCTCGAAGAGATCGATGCCGACGATCGAGGCGGCAATTCCGGTGGTGTCCGACAGCGGGGACATCTTGTCACCGAAGAAGGCTCCCGAGACCACGGCACCGGCCGTCATGGCCGGATGGGCATCGAAAGCCTCGCCCATGCCCATGAAGGCGACGCCGATGGTGGCACAGGTGGTCAGGCTGGTACCCAGCGCCACCCCGATCAGCGACGACAGCACAAAGGCCGACAGATAGAAATACTCGGGCGAGATCAGCGCGAAGCCGTAGTACATCAGCGTCGGCAGCGCACCGCTCATCACCATCGCGGCCACCAGCAGACCGATGAAGAAGAACAGGTAGATGGCACCCATCCCCTGCGACACCGCGCTGATCATGCCAGCCTGCATGTCGGCAAAGCGCGCCCCCCGAATCAGGCCGAAGACCAGCAGTCCGGTGATGGCAAGCAGAATGGCCATATGGGGCAGCCATTCCAGCGCGATGATGGCATAGCCCATCATCGCCAGCATGACGCCCACCACAATGAAAGCCTCGCTGCGGGCCATGTCCAGAAGTGGTTTGGAGCCAAACATGGTGTGATCTCCTTTTTTTGTTGGCCACACATTAGCACAGCCGCACCGCGCTCGAACCCGCCGCCCTGGGTTAACCCTCTGCCCGGAAGCGCGCGGCTGTGTTGCCCTCTCTTGAAGCCGCCAGGATGCTGCGCCGCGTGCGCCTTGGCCTGCGCGCGCGGAGGAACGGGGCGGATTCATGATGTTCGCGTGCTCCGGTTCGCCTTGGCCTGCACGCGCGGAGGAAGGTTCGCGGCTGGCAGCGATGACCTTCGTGCGTGCTCCCTGCCCTGCAGCTACCGAAGAAGGCCGATCGCTGTCCAGCGACCCGAAGTGGGCGTTCTCCCCGCCCTGCACCTACCGAGGAAGGGCTTTCCCGGAGACGAATGCGTGCATCTCACCCTCTATAATCCGCCCGTTCCTGGGGGAGTCCCCGGGATCGGGCCAGCCCGTTCAGTGGAGCCCCGATCCCGCCGCGCCGCCGGACCGGATGCCCGTCATCCGGCGCCGGCAGCATGGACTGAGATTCGGCCGTGGCCGTGACCCTTTGAACCTGATCCGGGTCATACCGGCGAAGGGAAGGACGCGACACTGCAGCGACGCCCCCGGCCTGCCCGATCGGCAGAGCACGCCGGCCCGGCGCAGCCCGCATGGCAGGCCGAGCACAGGGTGGTCCCCCGCCCGGGTGGATGTCCACCGCCGGCCCCGCACCTTCCGTCAACCCGTCACAGGAGGTGCCCATGCACACACAAGGCATTACCACGCTGCCGACCGCCGTCTTCTGGCTGCTGATCTTCGCCGCGCTGTTCGCGGCCTCCGGGCTGCTCTATGCCCGGCACTCGCGCGAGGACCTGGAAGATTTCATCAGCGCCCGCAACAGCCAGGGGCCGCTGGCCACCGTGATGACGCTGCTGGCCTCCTCGCTGGGCGCCTGGATTCTGCTGTCCCCACCCGAATCCGCCACCTGGGGCGGCATTGCCGCCGTCATCGGCTATGCGCTGGGCTCGATGTCGCCGGTGATCGCCCTGATGCTGCTCGGTCAGAAGATGCGGGAACTGATGCCCGACGGACATGCGCTGACCGAGTTTCTGATCGCACGCTACGGCCGCCCGATGTATGCGCTGACCCTGGTGATCATGGTGTTCTACATCTTCATCGCCATGACGGCCGAGATCACCGCGATCGCCATGCTGATGACGCTGCTGGCGCCGGTGCCACTCTGGCTGACGGCCGGCATCGTGATGAGCGCGATTCTGCTCTACACCCTGTACGGCGGTCTGCGCGCCTCGATCTTCACCGACAAGGTGCAGGTCATCATCATCGTGCCCCTGGTGATCCTGCTGGCGCTGATCGGCTGGCAGGTCACGGGCGGCGCGTCGGCCGTCGTCGAGGGTCTGCAGCAGAAGGCGCCCGGGCTGCTCGACCTCGGCGATCCGGTCGGTCTCAAGGCCGGGCTGACCTTCTTCGTCGCCATCCTGCTGACCGGCATTTTCCACCAGGGCAACTGGCAGCGGATCTACTCGGCGCGCAGCACCCGCGACATGCGCCGCGGCTTTCTGGTGGCGGGGCTGCTGGTGGTGCCCTTCATCCTGCTGATGGGCTGCTTCGGGCTGGCCTTCGTCGCCCTGGAACCCGGCGGCGAAGCCTCGGTGGCGCTGTTCAGCCTGATCATGCCCAATGTGCCGACCTGGGTGGCGATCGGCCTGATCCCGCTGGGACTGGCACTGGTAATGGGCAGCTCCGACACCGCGATCAGCGCCGTCTCCTCCCTGATCGCCGTCGAAGGCGCCCGGCTGATGCCCGCAGCCTCCCACGCCCGGTTGCTGCGGCTGGCCCGCTGGCTGGTGCTGCTGCTGGCGATCCCGGTGATAGTGGTCGCCGCCCAGGGCTACAGCGTGCTCTATCTGTTCCTGCTGGCCGATCTGCTCTGTGCAGCCGCAGCCTTCCCCGTGTTCTTCGGTCTCTACAGCCGCCACCACGATGGCTTCGACGCCACCCTGGCTACCGTTGGCGGTCTGGTGGCCGGGCTGTGGATGTTCCCGCTGCCGGGCCAGCCCCTCGACCGGCTGCTCGATGCCTTCCTGCTGGCGGCGCTGGTGCCAGTGCTGCTGGTCGGGATGCTGCGCATGCTCAGGCCACGCCACCGCCGCCAGCCCTTCGCGCTGCACAGTCTGGCCGACAGCGTGCGCCGCTTCGAGCAATCCTGAGCCTTCGAGCCCCCCTGGTCACAATGGGCGCGCGGGCGGGCTGCGCACCGGGAACGGAGCGCCCCTGCCCCCTGCGCCGGCCCACACAACGGCACCGGCTCGTGCCACTGTTCCTGTCGCAGCCCCCGCACCCCCGCAACGGGTCCGGATGTGCCACAAGGCGCAGGCTGACGCAGCGGCCTTGCCCGCCGAAAGCAGCCGATGGAACATGACCCGCCTGATGGAACATGACCCGCCTGAATCGAGGCAGAATCTGCCCGCCGGCCGCCCCGGTCCTGCGGGCAGCGCAGATATCTCGTGCATTGTGAAAGGGATATTTCACCTTGTATTAAAATCCGTCTCGGCATCGTCGGTGCCCATCATTCTGCTTATCGGAGGCTACCCATCTTGAAGTACAGCAACCTCGACGACTTTCTGAATATGCTCAAGAAGCGGGACCCGCATCACAGCGAGTTCCTGCAGGCCGTTCACGAAGTCATGCACAGCCTCTGGCCCTTCATCGAGAAGAACCCTGCCTACGGCGAGCATGGGTTGCTGGAACGTCTGGTCGAAGCCGATCGCATCGTCCAGTTCCGCGTCAGCTGGGTCGACGACCAGGGTCAGGTGCAGGTCAATCGCGCCTGGCGCATCCAGCACAACGCCGCCATCGGCCCCTACAAGGGCGGCATGCGCTTCCACCCCTCGGTCAATGTCTCGATCCTGAAGTTCCTCGCCTTCGAGCAGACCTTCAAGAATGCGCTGACCACGCTGCCGATGGGCGGCGGCAAGGGCGGCTCCGATTTCAATCCCAAGGGCAAGAGCGACGGTGAAGTGATGCGCTTCTGCCAGGCGCTGGTGATGGAACTGTTCCGCCACATCGGCGCCGATACCGACGTGCCCGCCGGCGACATCGGCGTGGGTGCACGCGAAGTCGGCTTCATGGCCGGCATGTACAAGAAGCTGGCCAACAATGCCAGCGGCGTGTTCACCGGCAAGGGACTGTCCTTCGGGGGCAGCCTGATGCGACCCGAGGCCACCGGCTACGGCACGGTCTACTTCGCGCAGGAGATGCTGGCCCGCATCAACCAGGATTTCCACAACCAGCGCGTCTCGATTTCCGGCTCGGGCAACGTCGCCCAGTATGCGGCGCTGAAATCGCTCGAACTGGGTGCACGCGTCGTCACGATGTCCGACTCGGACGGCACGCTGGTGCACGAGGCCGGCTTGAACCGCGAGCAGATCGAGGCCATCCTGCACCTGAAGAACGTCCAGCGCGGCCGCCTGTCCACCTTCGCCCAGGAGCGCGGACTGAAGTTCGAGAAGGGTCGCACCCCCTGGCATGTGCCGGCCGACATCGCCCTGCCCTGCGCCACGCAGAACGAGCTCTATGCCGAGGATGCCAAGCGCCTGGTGGCCAATGGCGTGCAGGCCGTGGCCGAAGGCGCCAACATGCCGACCACGCTGGATGCCATCGACGTGTTCCAGCACGCCAAGATCCTGTATGCCCCGGGCAAGGCCAGCAACGCCGGCGGCGTGGCGGTCTCGGGTCTGGAGATGAGCCAGAACTCGATCCGTCTGAGCTGGACGGCCGAGGAAGTCGATCAGCGGCTGCAGGCGATCATGAAGGACATCCACGAGAACTGCGTCCGCCACGGTCAGCAGGAAGATGGTCGCGTCAACTACGTGGATGGCGCCAACATCGCCGGCTTCGTGAAAGTGGCCGATGCGATGATCTCGCAGGGCGTGTACTGAGAAAACACGCCCGGGCTTTCATCCACGGCACCGGACCGGTACGTGGGTGGGAGCCCCCATGTTTCTGCGTCGCTATCGGAACCAGCCCTTGCATCCTGCAGCGGCTGGTTTTTTCTTTGTCAGGGCGGCTGAGCCCAGGGGGATAGCGCGCGCTTCACACGGTCCCCGGAAGACGGTCACTCAGTCGATGCGGTCGAAGCAGAAACCGCTGTAGCTGTCGAGGCTGTATTCCGGCTCGCCGATGATCTGCATCCGCTTGCCGATGTTCTTCCACTGCCCCCGCAGCCGGTAGCCCTGCGCGATGATGCTCTGGATGAAAGCCTCGCGCGCCTCGACGCGGTAGCCGCAGTAGGCGGTGCCGATGCTGTTCAGCGTGAAGAAGGCATGGCGATCGTGAATCGGCGTGGTGTTGATCAGCAAGCGGCGCGGGCGCTGGCGGTAGCCTGCCAGGATCTCGGCCAGCGATTGTTCGAGGTACTGCAAAGCGCCGGAAGCAAAGAACACATCGACGCCATCGGCCGCCATCAGATCATCCGAAAAATGCAGCGCATGGCTGGCCCCCTTCGAGGCGGCGAAGCGCCGTCCCTCCTCGGCGACGGCCGGCACATCGATCACCGTCCAGTGCAGATCATCCGGATACTGCAGATACTCCTGAAACGCGAAGTATTTGATGCCGACGGCACCGCCGACATCGGCCACCGTGCGCATGCCTTCGCGCAGTGACTCGCCGATCCAGAACAGCGACGGATAGTCATAGTCATCGACGAACAGGCGGTCCAGATACATCCTGGCCGAGACCGGATTGTCGTAGCTGAGCGGCGCCGTCTTCGGTGCGCTGTCCACGGCTGCCTCGAAACTGGGAAACACCCCGCGGAACAGATGGGCAGCCCGCGCGTTGACGAACTGGTGATGTTGCCAGCGGGTTCGTGCCCAGCTGACCGGACCCCGCTGATTGGCGGCCCGCAGACCGTGGCCAAGCGCACTGACGACCTTCATGAAAATTCCTCTTCGATTTCTGAATGGGGAGGGTCGGATCGATGCAACACCCGATGTCCTGCCTCGCGCCGATCCGCAGCAATCTACCGTCCAGCGCCACCGGCGCGAGGAACAAAATCACCCCACCCGAATGCGCCGGCTGAACGGATAACCGCATCCAGACCAACGGCACGCTTTGACAGGCATACAACGGCGAGCCTTGTTAGTCTGCTGTCCAAGGGCAGTACGCCCTCCGAAAACGGTTGGATAAAGCGGTTTGAACCGGTATGGCGCGCCCCGGCGATGCGCCACGTAGTTGCCGGAAAATCAACCGGACCGTCAGCGGCGGCGCGTATGAAAACCCATGGCAACGATTGAATCCGTTTTGAAGACTCGCACCATGCGTACCAACGAAAACAAAAAAACATCGAGCTGGAACCGGCACGTCGGTCTGACCTATACCGCACCGGAAACCCGGGAAGACGGCATCGATTTCAGCGCCGTGGCCAGCGATGGCCGGCAATACAATTTCCACCTCGAGCTGAACGCACTGAAAACCCTGAATGCCGAGGCATTCTATGATGACGATGCCATCGAAAGGTTTCATGCGCACCAGGAAGATATCGAACGTGTTGCAGGTCGTATGGTGATGTTGAACGTCCGCGCAAACCCGATCGTGCTCAAAGCCTCGTATTTCGCGGAATCTCCGTGGCGCCGGCTCGGCAACCGCCATATCTGAGATTACTTTTGCTTGCGGATTTCCCGGCTCGGAATTACCTATGCTTGCGTATCGCAAGATCCGTTTACCTCGGATGAGAATCGGACGAATCAACGATTCGCATCACGATTGAGGGGAGCACGCTCAGAGCTGATAGGCAAGCGCCCGCACCATGCCTTCGAGCACGTCCCGCGGCCAGCAGGGCGCTCTGCCGTCCTGCAGCTTCGCCGGCTCGCCATGCGCCTCGATCCACGAGGCCAGCCACTGAATGTCCGTCGGGCGATAGAAGGCCACCATCAGCTCGAAATTCAGAAACAGGCTGCGACCATCCAGGTTGAGCGAGCCCGCCAAACCCAGCGCATCGTCGACGACCACCGCCTTGGCGTGGATCATGCCCGGATAGAGACGCACCTCGGCCCCCACCTGCACCAGCTGGCGCAAGGCACGCATCCGCGCCAGATCGGCCAGCCGGTGGTTGGACTGCTGCGGCACCAGCAACCGTATCCTGACGCCACGGCGCGCCGCCAGGCACCAGGCCGTCAGCAGCGCCTCGTCCGGCACGAAGTACGGTGTCACGGCCACGATCCGCTCACGCGCCTGAAATGCCGCCGTCAGCAGCAGCGCATGGGCCGTGTCATCGAAAAGATCCGGGCCGCTGGGCAGCAACTGGACGATGTGGCCCGAACGCGCCCGGGCCGCTTCTGCCCCCTCGGACGGAGCCGGCACCGTGGCTGGCGACGCAGGATGGAAGGACGGGGTGGCCGTGCCGGATGCTTGCGCCCCCTGCCCTGCGTCCATCGTTCGCGGAGCCGCATGCTCGACGGCCAGCGCGTGCTTGCGGGCCGGACTCGGCTCGCCCTGCGCCTCGGGGGCGTGCCGACGCAGGCGCTTGGGCAACGGCCGCGCCGCCCCCCAGTCCCGGTCGAACAGCGCCAGCGCATCCCTGGCAATCTGTCCCGACAGCGTGAAGCTCAGGTCCAGCCAGGCTGGCTCCCCGGGCAGGCCCGAGAAATACTCACCAGCCAGATTGCGTCCGCCGGCCCAGACCCGGCCGCCATCGACGATCAGCAGCTTGCGATGGTTGCGCAGATTGGAGCGCCCGTGCACCGGGTTGTGCAACAGGGGCATGTAGCGCCGGACCTCGACCCCCGAGGCCAGCAGGGTCTGGTACTGCAGATGCGTGACCCGCAGACTGCCGACGGCATCGAGCAGCAGGCGCACACGCACCCCGCGCAGCGCGGCGGCACGCAGCGAACGGACGATCTGCTCGGCCTGCGCGTCCTGGCCCAGCAGGAAGGTGCAGACCGCCAGGTCGTGACGGGCCTCGGCGATCAGCTTCAGCACGGCGATGAATGCCCCGGCCCCGTCACGCTGGAATGTCACGCCGGCATCGAAGCGGGGCTCGGGCATCCCCATCGAGGCCAGCAGTTCGAGCGCCCAGGGCGGCGGCACCTCGTCGGCCGACGCCGGAGACGCAGCCCGGGCGGGGAGCACGGCGGGTGGATGGCGTTGCGCGCGGCGCCACAGCTTGCGGGTGCCGAACATCAGAAAGAGCGGCAGGCCCAGGTAGGGAAAGGCGATCAGCAGCAGCACCCAGGCGAGGGCCGCAGACGGCGTGCGCCGGTGGCGACCGATGCGGGTCACGGAGATGTAGATCAGCAGGCTGACCAGGACGAAGATGGCGTGGTCGCTGATGAACAAAGGCTCGACTCCCGTGCCAGCTCGTCTGGCAGCTTCTGCACTGAGAGGATCAGCGCTGTCCATTTCACGAAGCCCCACCAGCCGGCGCGGTGCGCGCAAAGCTCGGGAAGCTTTGTGGGAAACAACTTGCAGCCCGCCACACCACAGCGGGAAAATATGCGGAAGTCCCCCCAGGATTCTCCCACACTCTCAGGAGCTCAATCCATGAGCACACCCGCCGATCTACGAAAGAACTGTCAGCGCGTGGAACTGAAAGAAGACGAGACACCGCTCGACCCTGATCTGCTGTTTCAGCAATGGCTCGACGAAGCCCTGTGCTCGGGCATCCCGGAGCCTTCGGCGATGACGCTGGCCACCGTGGACGAGCGTCTGCGCCCCAGAACCCGCATCATGCTGCTGAAGGAATTCGTGCCCGGCAAGCTGGTCTGGTTCAGCAACTACGAAAGCCGCAAGGGCAGCGAACTGCAGACCCGCCCCTTTGCTGCGCTGCAGTTCCACTGGGTCGAGCTGGAGCGTGTGGTTCGCATCGAGGGCAGCGTCGAGAAGATCAGCGAGGCCGAGTCGGAGGCTTGCTACCACGCCCGCCCGCTGGGTTCGCGTATCGGCGCCTGGGCTTCAGCCCAGAGTTCGGTGGTCAGTGGTCGCGAGGGGCTGGAGGAAAGCTACAAGGCCGCCGAGGCGCGCTACGGCGACCACCCGCCCAAGCC
>JBHADS010000241.1:0-3399 GCA_041855185.1 Lautropia sp.
ACCCGCAGCCTGTTCATGGTCGTGATCTTCCTGCTGCTGCTGATGGTCAATGCCGTGTTCGGCGTGGTCATTGCGCAGATGATGATCAAGACGCCTTCCTCGGTGCTGCCGGTCTGGGGCGCACTGGTGGTGGCTTTCATCATCGGGCAGTGCATCTACCGCTTCAAGCTGAACCTGTTCTGGGTATCGCTGGTCGGCGTGATCGCGCTCTATACGCTGATCTATCTGGGCCCGATCTTTCCGTTGGCCATTCCCGAGAACATGCTCGGTCTGCCGACCAATGCCTGGTGGATCGTTCTGCTCTTCGTCTATGCCGCCATCGCCTCGATGCTGCCGGTCTGGATGCTGCTGCAACCGCGTGACTACATCAACGGCCTTCAGCTCTTCGTGGGCCTGATCGTGCTGTATGCAGCCTTCGTGCTGGTGAATCCCACCGTGGTGGCGCCTGCCATCAACCCGAATGTGCCGGCCGGCACACCGCCGATTCTGCCGTTGCTGTTCGTGACGGTGGCCTGTGGGGCGATTTCCGGCTTCCACGGCCTGGTCTCCAGCGGCACCACCTCCAAGCAGGTCAACAAGGAACCCGATGTCCGTTTCGTCGGTTACTTCGGCGCCATCGGCGAGGGGATGCTGGCACTGGCCTCGATCCTCGCGGTGACGGCTGGTTTCGCCACGCTGGCTGAATGGGAGGCGGTCTACAGCGCCTTCGGCAAGGGCGGCATTGGTGCCTTCATCGACGGCGGCGCTGCGATCATGCACGCCGGTGTCGGCCTCGACCCCACGCTGTCGGCCACCATGCTGACGGTGATGGCCGCGCTGTTTGCCGGCACCACGATGGATACCGGTGTGCGTCTGCAGCGCTACATCTTCCACGAATGGGGCGAGATCTATGGCATCAAGGCCTTCGAGAAAGGCTGGGTCTCGACGCTGATGGCCGTGGGCAGCTGCATGCTGCTGGCCTTCGGTGCCGGTGGTCTCAGTGGTGACGGTGGCATGCTGATCTGGCCGCTGTTCGGCACCACCAACCAGCTGATGGCGGGTCTGACGCTGCTGGTCGTGACCGTGATGCTGCTGAAGGCTGGCAGCAAGGTCTGGTTCACGCTGATCCCGATGGCCTTCCTGATGCTGATCAGCATCCTGGCGCTGCTGCTGCAGCTCAAGGAGTTCTACGACAAGAGCAACTGGCTGCTGGTCATCATGGACTTCGTGATCCTGGTCTGTTCGGTGCTGGCCACGCTCGAGTGCATCTCCGTGCTCAAGCGCAACTGGCCGAAGAAGGCATAGGTCCATGAAGCAGTGGAAGAGCGGCATCAAGGCTTTCTCGACGGCGCTGCGCGAGTTCTACGAAGCGCCGTACCGTCGAACGTTGACGCGCGCCTATCGGGATGAGAACGATCTGTTCATGCTGATGGTGTTTGCCGAAAGCCTTGGCGTGCCAAATCCGATGACCTGGTACACCCTGGAACTCCAGCCCTTGCTGATGGAGGATTTCCACGCGTGGCACCAGCGCATGGGGATGGAGCGCTCGCCGCTCGAACGCTTCGGCTGCTGCTGATGGATGCGCTGCTTGCCGATCTGCAGCAGCGGCCGCTGATCTTCGTCGGCGGCAAGGGCGGGGTGGGCAAGACCACCCACGCCGCCAGCCTGGCCTGCCGGCTGGCGGCTTCGGGACGGCGGACCCTGCTGGTCTCGACCGACCCCGCCCACAGTCTCGGCGATGTGCTCGATGCACCGCTGTCGGCCGAGGCCCGTGCGCTGAGCCCTTGGCTGAGCGCGATGGAACTCGATCCCGGCGCGATGGTCGAGCAGCATTTCCAGCAGGTCGAGCAGACCATCGCCGGCTATGCCCGGCCCGAGATGATGACCCGGCTGCGGGATTTTCTGGCGGCGGCCCGTTCCTCACCGGGCGCCGAGGAGGCGGCGATGCTTGAGGCGATCTGCCAACAGATCGTCACGCATCAGGCGCAGGGCCATGCGCACCTCGTCTTCGACACCGCGCCCACCGGGCACACGCTGCGCCTGCTGGAGCTGCCTCGGATGATGCGGGTCTGGACCGACACGCTGCTGGCACAGCAGGAACGCCAGCAGGATCTGCGTGATGCGGCCTTGCCGATGTGGGAACGGGCGAAGACCGAGCAGACCGTGATGGACGAGGGGCGCAATCAGCGCTGGCAGCAGGCTGCTGCCATCCTGAAGGCGCGTCAGCAGTTGTTCACCGAGGCGGGCCGGCTGCTGGCCGATCCCGCCCATACCAGCATCGTGCTGGTGATGATCCCGGAAATGCTGCCGCTGGCGGAAACCCGCCGCGCCGTCGAGCAGCTGCGGCATTTCTCGCTGCCTTGCCAGCACCTGATCATCAATCAGATCCTGCCGTCGCCGGGCGAGGGCGACCCGCCTTTCTGGCGCAGCCGTCATCGGCAGCAGCAGGCGGTGCTGGCGCAGATTCGCACCGAGCTGGCGGATTTGCAGCAGCATGATTACGGCCTGCAGGCCGTCGACATCCGCGGCATCGAGGCGCTGATCCGTTTCGGGGACAGTGGCCGTCTGAACTGAACATGGCGCGGGGTAGGCATGGACCGTGCGGGCCGGGCGGATATCTGCACGCAGGATGAGGATCTGCACCACAATACCGGACGAGAATCCAAACTCGATTCCGGGAGCGCGTGTGGATTACAAGGACTATTACAAGACGCTTGGCGTAGCCAAGGACGCCAGCGCCGACGAGATCAAGAAAGCCTATCGTCGGCTGGCCCGCAAGTACCATCCTGATGTCAGCACAGAGCCGGATGCCGCCCAGCGGATGTCCGAGATCAATGAAGCCAATACTGTGCTGTCCGATCCGGAGAAACGGGCCGAGTACGATGCCCTCGGCAATGCCGCGGCATTCGGGCAGGGGGGCTTTGGGCAGCCACCGGGGAGTGGTGGCTGGTCGCAGCGCGATCCGGGAAGTGCCCACGAGGGCTTCGGCGCGCATTTCCAGAGCGGTGGCGAAGACTACAGCAGCTTCTTCGAGGATCTGTTCGGCCGAGGGCAGCAGTTCCGCCGCAGCAGCACGCCACCCGACATCCGTGGGCAGGACCAGCATGCCAGCATCGAGATGACGGTGCCGGAAAGCTATGCCGGCACCCGGCGTGTGCTGCACCTGCGCACGATCGAATTGGACGACAACGGCCGCGCCGTCGAAAGGACGCGCGAGCTGGATGTCAATATTCCGAAAGGGGTGCGCGAGGGGCAGATGATCCGGCTGGCCGGTAAGGGGCAGCCCGGCATCGGCAAGGGCGAAGCCGGCGATCTGTTGCTGGAAGTGCATTTCCAGGCCGCCAAGCGCTGGCGCACCGAGGGCAAGGATGTCTACCAGCAGTTGCTGCTGACACCCTGGGAGGCGGCGCTCGGAGGGAC
>JBHADS010000242.1:0-12402 GCA_041855185.1 Lautropia sp.
AGGATGGCGCGCAGTGCCTTGGCGCGCTCTTCGATCGTCTTGTTGTCGTTGTTGTCGAGAATGCTGGCGACGGCCTCGATCTTCTTCTCCTGCGAGCCTTGTTGCCATTGATCGGTCACGAAGGCTTCCAGCGAACTCTCGTCGAGCTTGGGTGGTGTGTCGCCCTTGGAGGCGCGCCGTACACCGCTGACATCCTTGGTCGTCGCAGCCTTGCGCCGCACCGGGGCGCGGCGGGAAGCCGATGCCTTGGTGCTGCGACCCTTGGCGGTCTGCTGCGGTTTTTCTCCTGCCTTCTCGACGACGGGCTGATCGGGGGTGACAGGGGTGGCAGCCACTTCGGCGCTGTCCGTTGCGGCAACATCGGATGCCGGCGTCTTGGTCTGCATAGATTTGCTCCTCTTTTCTTGATTTGAAAAATTCTATGAATAGGGTGGTCGTCGTGCCTGCTGCGGCGGCAGATGCCGACACGTTCCGGTCCCGTCCCGGTCCGGGCCGCCAGATATCTTGGCGGATCGGACAGCAGGGGATGTCCGAAGCAGCGGTCAGCGCCGACGGGCCTGAGCGTGGTGCGGACCCTGGGCTCCGGCAACGAACCCCTGGCCTGCCCGTGCAACCACAGCCATTATGCTAAGTGATATGAATATGCGCCATTCGCTGAATCGCGTCTTGATACGCATCAAGCCAAGGAAATGGACGGCCATGCAAACGGCCGTCGATGCCTGGGCCAAGGCGTTCAGCGCGACAGAATCCAGCGTGCCATCGTTGCCAGCTCATCGTCATCGATGCGCGGGCTGGGGGGCATCGGGATCGGTCCCCACTTGCCGGCGCCGCCAGCGCGGATGCTCTGGGTGAGCAGATCGATCCCGTCCTCATTGCCGGCGTAGCGCTCGGCCACCGCCTTGAACGACGGGCCGACCACCTTCCGTTCGAGCTGATGGCAGGCGCTGCAATTGTGCTTGCGCAGCAGGCGGGCAGCCTCGGCGTCGAGCTTGGGATCGGTGGGGGTGGCAGCCGATGCGGGCAGGCCCAGGCCAAGCAGTGTGCACAGAAGCAGCAGGCGAGTGGCGTACTTCGAGTGTATCCGGAATCGGGGCTGGGCAGTCATGATGAACGCGGAAGGACGGGAAGGGTTTTCCTTCAGGGCGACGGCAGAGACCGGCCGATGATAGCAGTGCGTCACGGGCGCTGTAGGGTGGGCATCCCCGCTTCCTGGGCCGGCGATGGGGGAGATTGTGAATCTGCGCACAGAGATGCACATTCTTGGGCAGCCGTTGCTGAGGGCGACGGAACACGCTTTTTGTTCTTTTTTGCTTACATCCGGATTCAATAGCTACCGATTGTCGCGTTTTCTGCCGATTGAGCGTCGCTTCGATTTACATGCAAGATGGCAGGTGCAGCGATCGCACCGGTATTTGTATACCTGGCCGAGTAAATGTAAGTAACGCTCTGTCTGTGAAGGACCCGCTCTGTCCACTCGATACAACACAGTGCCAAGTCCTTGATTTTGAATCTCAAAACCAATGAGATGGTTTGCTGGCAAATCATCAGCCGCGCAAGATGTCATGATTTTTAAAGGCGTCGGTACGCTTGAAAAACATGGGCACAGGCATCTGGCGGCCACAACCTTATGCTTTTCGGCATCAGAACTTTCCACAAAAGGAGGACATCGAGATGCCGATATTCAACAGGCATAGTTATCGTGCAGGGCAGGGGTGTGAAACCCCGTTCTCGCCCCTGCGCCCTTCGTTGTTGAGCCTGGCCTTGGCCGCGGGTCTGCTGGGGATGAACGCTCCGGCAGGTGCGCAATCGGCAGCCACCTTCCAGACGGTCGAGAATCCGCCCGTCTTTCAGGCATCGGACAGCCTGGGCAGTACCACCGCCACGGTGCAGGCGGGGCGCTTCAAGGCACCGGTGGCAGCGACCGGGCGGCGCTCGATCAACCTGAATGTCGGCTACGTCAACACCTTCATCTGGAATCCGACCACCGATCGCTTCGACCGTGTCCGGCTACGCAGCTATCACGGCCGGTCCGACCAGCCGCTGGTGGCGCCGACCATCAACGTCAGCCCCGGCTCGACGCTGGATATTCAGCTCAACAACCGTCTGCCGGCCGATGATCCGTCCTGCCAGAATCTGGCCGACAACTCGCACAACACGCCCAACTGCTTCAACACGACCAATCTGCACACGCATGGGCTGTGGGTGGACCCCGGCCAGGGCAACACCACTGAAGCGGTGGCGAGCGACAACGTCTTTCTGAACATCAAGCCGGGGCAGTCGCAGCGCTATGCGATCCAGATCCCTGCCGATCATCCGGCCGGCACCTTCTGGTATCACAGCCATGTCCACGGTTCCACCGCGCTGCAGGTCTCCAGCGGTATGGCCGGCGCGCTGATCGTGCGCGGCAACCGCTTCCCGACCAACGGCGGGGGCGGCGATCTGGACACGCTGTTGCGCCCGAGCCCCCGTCACCGCGTGCAGGAGCGTCTGCTGGTGCTGCAGCAGATCCAGTATGCCTGCCGCACTGCCGATGGCAAGATCAAGACCGTCGATGGCAATGACACCAGCAACTGGAAGTGTGACGAGGGGGATGTAGGCGCCATCGAGAACTACGATGTCTTTGGTGGGAATACCTGGGAGCAATCCGGCCGCTTCACCACCGTCAACGGTCGCACCCTGCCGATCTTCGCCGGTGCGCGCGCGGGCCGTTTCGAGCGCTGGCGGATGATCCACGCCGGCGTGCGCGACACCATCAACCTGCAGTTCCGTCAGGCGGCCATTCCCTGGGGCCGGACGCGGCCGAACTTTGCCGGGATGAATGCGGAGCAGCTGCGCAATTTCGTCAGCAACGTCTGCACCGGCCAGCCGCTGATCCAGCACAAGGTCGCCGCCGATGGTCTGACGCTGAACTACATGCAGGCCGATGTGAACACGGTCTTTCAGCCGGGTTATCGCTGGGATACGCTGATGGTGTTCCCGCGCGCGGGCTATTACTGCGTGCTGGATGCGGCCAATGCAGGCAACAGCAATGGCAACAGCGCCGTCAACGGTACCCCGGTGCAGCAGCTGCTGGGCATCGTCGCGGTGCAGCCGGGCGTCGAGATGAGCGATGCACAGATTCCGGCCCATGTGCGCCGTCAGTTGACCGAGCTGGCCCGCGACAACATGCCGGCCTCGGTGCGTGATGCCGTGATGCGCGATGCCAGCACCCTGCATCTGACCCGCTTCACCCCGCATCGCACCATCAACCCGCAGGAGCTGACCGAACCGACCGAGACGATCACTTTCGGCATCGGCGGATCGCCGGGCGCCTTCACCTTCGAGGTCGATGGCAAGCCCTATGAGCCTGGGGTGATGGGCCGGCAGCTGAAGCTCGGCGGGGTGCAGGAGTGGCACATGAAGACGGCGCTGGCCGGCCACCCCTTCCACATCCACGTCAATCCCTTCCAGATCATCGCCATCCTCGACCCATCCGGCCGTGATGTCAGCGGTCTGGACATGGTCGACGACAACGACGGTAGCGTCGACCCGCAGTTCCGCGGCATGAAGGGCATGTGGAAGGACACGATCTTCGTCAAACCGGGCACGACGCGGGGCACGAGCTACACGGTGATCGCGCGCACCCGCTACGAGCGCTACCACGGTGACTTCGTCTTGCACTGTCACATCCTTGACCACGAGGATCAGGGCATGATGCAGCACGTGCGGATCTATGATCCGGCCCGTCCGGAAACCCGGACACGTCCGGTGCCCGGACACAATCACGGCGCGCATCAGCACTAAGCCAGGGTAGGGGGCGTTCCTCGGCGGTCGTCGAAGGGCGGCTGCCGCCCAAAAAGAAAGGCTTCCCGAAAGGGAAGCCTTTTTGCCGTGCGCTTCTGTGCAGAAGAAAGCCCCGCGGGAGCGGGGCATCCATCCATCAGCGCGCCACGGGCACCACCGCCGAAGCGGCAGCGCCGGCGCCTGCAACGGGATCAGACCGTGATCGCGTTGAAGGTCTTCAGGATGGTTTCGGCCGACGCGATCAGCTTGGCTTCTTCTTCCTGGTTCATCGGGGTGTCGAGCACCTGCTCGATACCGCCTGAGCCGATCACGCTCGGCAGCGAGATGGCGACATTCTCGATGCCATGCTGGCCCTGCATGATGCTGGAAACCGGCATCACGGCGCGCTCGTTGCGGATGATCGCTTCGCAGATCCGCGAGGCCGACAGACCGATGGCGAGGTTGGTGGCGCCCTTGCCGGCGATCACCTTGTAGGCGCTGGTCATCACCTGGTGCTGCAGATCTTCCAGCACGGCCGGGGTGAAGATGGCCTGACCGCCGATCTTGAAGTCGGCGATGGGCACGGCACCGATTCGGGCCTGCGACCACAGGGCAAATTCGCTGTCACCGTGCTCGCCGATGATCGAGGCGTGCACGCTGGTGGTCGAGATGCGGGCGCGGTCGGCCAGCAGGCGACGCAGCCGCGAGGAGTCCAGCACGGTGCCGCTGGAGATCACCTTGTTGGTCGGCAGGCCGGTGATCTGCTGCGCGTACATGGTCAGCACGTCGCAGGGATTCGTCACCAGCATGAACACGGCGTCCGGCGAGGCGCGGACCAGATCCGGCATCATCGCCTTCAGGATGCGGGCATTGTCGTTGACCAGTTCGAGACGGCTCTGGCCGGGCTTTTGCTTGGCACCGGCAGTGATCACCACGATGTCGCTGTGGCTCGTGACCGAGACATCGCTGCTGCCGTAGACATGCGGCCAGGCGGTGAAGTGGGAGCCGTGCGCCAGGTCGGCCGCTTCCGCTTCGACTTTTGCCGTATTGATGTCATACAGCGCGATCTCGTTCGCGCACTGCCGAATCAGCGCAGCATAGGCGACCGCGGTGCCGACGGCGCCTGCGCCAACGACTGATATCTTTGTTCCTTTTGCCATAAAAGCCTCCGTGTGGTGCCTGCCAGTGGGGCAGGATTCCAGGCGCTATTGTAGTTCCCATTTTTTAACCATTGCGGCTTACCCTAGGGTGCAGCCGTGCATTTGGGCGCCTTATGCGCCGCTGTGAATACTTGTTCTTTCCCTCGGCGATACTCCGTGGCCTGTCCTTCGGGCCGGCAGCCGAGGCCGCCCGACCCCGGGGCGCTGTCAGGGACATGCGACGCGAAATGGGGGAAGGTGAAGCAAAAGCGTGTGGACGGGATGACAGCGGCCGGGCTTCGGCGATAATCCCCGCATGGCAACACGTTCATCCTCTTCACGTTCCGCTCAAGCCTATTCCGAAGCATCGATCAAGGTGCTGAAGGGGCTGGAGCCCGTCCGGCAGCGGCCGGGCATGTACACCCGTACCGAAAACCCGCTCCACATCATTCAGGAGGTCATCGACAACGCCGCCGACGAGGCGCTGGGGGGCTATGCCAGCCGGATCGATGTGAGCCTGTACAAGGATGGCCGGGTCGAGGTGCTCGACGACGGCCGTGGCATCCCGGTCGGCCTGCACCCCGAGGAAGGGGTGCCGGTGGTCGAGATCGTCTTCACCCGCCTGCATGCCGGTGGCAAGTTCGACAAGACGGCCGGTGGCGCCTACAGCTTCTCGGGCGGCCTGCACGGGGTCGGCGTCTCCGTCACCAACGCGCTGTCCACCCGCTTGGATGTGACCGTCTGGCGCAAGGGCGAGCGCGGCGAAGGCGGGCGGCTGGCCCACACCATCGGCTTTGCCGACGGCGATCTGGCGCAGCCGCTGGCTTCGCGCCCGGCCACGCGCGACGAGCCGGCCAGCGGCACCCGCGTGGCGATCCAGCCCAATCCCAAGTATTTCGACAGCCCGAACATCCCGCAGGGGGAGCTGGAGCGGCTCTTGCGCAGCAAGGCCGTGCTGCTGCCCGGTGTCCGGGTGTCGCTGTTCATCGAGAAGACCGGCGAAACCCGGCACTGGCAGTACGACGAGGGGCTGCGCGGCTATCTGCAGGAGGAGCTGTCGCAGGATGGAGGTGTCGAGCCGCTGGTGCTGTTCGAGGAACAGCGCTATGCCGACGCCCAGGACGACAGCTTCGCCGAGGGCGAGGGCGCGCACTGGGTGGTGGCCTTCACCGACAGCGGGCCGCTCGCCCGCGAGTCCTATGTGAATCTGATCCCGACCCCGGCCGGCGGCACCCACGAATCCGGGCTGCGCGAGGGGCTGTTCAATGCGATCCGCGCCTTCATCGAGCTGCATGGCATGCAGCCCAAGGGGGTGCGGCTGATGGCCGAGGATGCCTTTGCACGCGCCAGCTTCGTGCTCTCGGCCCGGGTGCTCGACCCGCAGTTCCAGGGCCAGACCAAGGAGCGGCTCAGCTCCCGCGATGCGGTGCGGCTGGTGTCGGGCTTTGTGCGCACCAGCTTCGAGCTGTGGCTGAACCAGCACGTCGATCAGGCCAGGAAGCTGGCCGAGCTGGTGATCCGGCAGGCACAGGCCCGGCAGCGTTCGGCGCAGAAGGTCGAGAAGCGCAAGGGCTCCGGCGTGGCCGTGCTGCCCGGCAAGCTGACCGACTGCGAATCCACCGACATCGCCCGCAACGAGCTGTTCCTGGTGGAAGGCGATTCCGCCGGGGGGTCGGCCAAGATGGGGCGCGACAAGGAATGCCAGGCGGTGCTGCCGCTGCGCGGCAAGCTGCTCAACACCTGGGAGACCGAGCGCGACAGGCTCTTTGCCAACAACGAGATTCACGACATCGCGGTGGCGATCGGCGTCGATCCGCACGGCAAGGGCGACAGCCCCGATCTCGGCGGCCTGCGCTACGGCAAGATCTGCATCCTCTCGGATGCCGACGTGGACGGCTCGCACATCCAGGTGCTGCTGCTGACGCTGTTCTTCCGGCACTTCCCGGCGCTGATCGATGCCGGCCACATCTATGTGGCCCGTCCGCCGCTGTTCCGGGTCGATGTGCCGGCGCGCGGCAAGCAGCCGCTGCGCAAGCTCTATTGCCTCGACAACCGCGAACTGCGCCACCTCGAGGACAAGCTGCGCAAGGACGGGCTGCGCGAGGGCAGCTGGAGCGTGTCGCGCTTCAAGGGGCTGGGCGAGATGACGGCCGAGCAGCTCTGGGAGACCACGCTGAACCCGGCCACCCGCAGCCTGTCGATGGTGGCTTTCGGCGCGGTGGATGCCGGCGACACCGAAAAGCAGTTCACGATGCTGATGGGCAAGGGCGAGGCCGCCGGCAGGCGCGCCTGGCTCGAAGAGAACGGCCACGAGGCCCGCGCCGACATCTGACGGCGCCCATCCGATAACGACACACGATCAAAACCACCGCCCGCAGGGGCGATGCCGGGAGCCGAGGCCCGGATGCTGCGATGTCTGGCGCAGCATCGCGCTGAGGCTTCCAACCGCTTCGAGCGGCCCGGCATCATGCCCTGGCAGGCGCTGGTCAACCGCATCAGGAGCAGGACCCGATGGATGACAACATCGCCGAGGATCGCGTCGCCTTTGAAGACGACGCGGGCGATACGCTGACACTGGCGCGCTATGCCGAGCGCGCCTATCTCGATTACGCCATTTCCACCATCCGCAGCCGGGCGCTGCCGGATGTCTGCGATGGCCAGAAACCCGTGCAACGGCGGATTCTGTTCGCCATGCACGAGATGGGCCTCGGCCCCACCGCCAAGCCGGTCAAGTCGGCGCGGGTCGTCGGTGACGTGCTGGGCAAGTTCCACCCGCATGGCGACAGGGCCGCCTATGACGCGATGGTGCGGATGGCCCAGGATTTCAGCCTGCGCTATCCGCTGATCGACGGGCAGGGCAATTTCGGCTCGCGCGATGGCGATGGCGCCGCCGCCATGCGTTATACCGAGGCCCGGCTGACCCCCTACGCCCGTCTGCTGCTCGACGAGATCGATCAGGGCACGGTCGATTTCGTGCCGAACTATGATGGCTCGGCCGAGGAGCCGGAGCAGTTGCCGGCCCGGCTGCCGATGATCCTGCTCAACGGTGCCTCGGGCATCGCGGTGGCGATGGCCACCGAGATTCCCTCGCACAATCTGAACGAGGTGGCTGCCGCCGCCATCGCGCTGATCCGGGAGCCGAAGCTCGATCACGAAGCGCTGATGGACATCCTGCCCGGACCGGATTTCCCCGGCGGCGGGCAGATCATCAGCAGCCGCGAGGATCTGAGCGAAGCCTATCGCTGCGGTCGGGGCTCGATCCGGGTCCGCGCCCGCTACCACATCGAGGAGCTGGCCCGGCACCAGTGGCAGCTGGTGATCGACGAGCTGCCGCACGGGGTCTCGGCGCAGAAGGTGCTCGAAGAAATCGAGGAGCTGTCCAATCCGAAGGTCAAGACCGGCAAGAAGGCGCTGACGCCCGAGCAGGTGCATGCCAAGTCGCAGATCCTGGGCGTGATGGACACCATCCGTGACGAGAGCGGCCGTGAGGCGGCGGTGCGGCTGGTGATCGAGCCCAAGACCTCGAAGATCGAGCAGTCGCTGCTGATCAACAGCCTGCTGTCGGCCACCAGTCTGGAAACCACGGTCTCGATCAATCTGGTGATGCTGGGCCGCGACCAGCGGCCCCGCCAGAAGTCGCTGACCGAGATCCTGCAGGAATGGATCGATTTCCGCTTGCTGACCGTGCGCCGGCGCAGCGCGCACCGGCTGGCCAAGGTCGAGGACCGCATCCACATTCTCGAAGGCCGGCAGCTGGTGCTGCTCAACATCGACGAGGTGATCCGGATCATCCGTGAATCGGACGAACCGAAACCGGCGCTGATGGAAGCCTTCAAGCTGAGCGAACGGCAGGCTGAGGACATCCTCGAAATCCGCCTGCGTCAGTTGGCAAGGTTGGAAGCGATCAAGATCGAGCAGGAACTGAAGAGTCTGTTCGAGGAGCAGAAGAAGCTGCAGACGCTGCTGGGCAGCGAGAGCGCGCTGAAGAAGGCCGTCATCAAGGAGATCGAGGCCGATGTCAAGACCTATGGGGACGAGCGGCGCACGCTGATCGAGGCCGCCGAGCGGGCCGCGGTCGAGCAGAAGCAGATCGAGGAGCCGGTGACGGTGATCGTCTCGACGATGGGCTGGGTCCGCGCGCGCCAGGGCCACGGCCACGATCCGAAGCAGTTCAACTTCAAGACCGGCGACAGCCTGCAGGGCACCTTCGAGGTGATGACCAGCGACAACGTCTATGCGCTCGCCTCCAACGGCCGCGTGTATTCGGTGCCGGTGGCGGGGCTGCCCTCGGCCCGTGGTGACGGGGTGCCGATCACCAGCTTCGTCGAACTGGAGCCGGGCTCGCAGATTCTGTATGCCTTCGCCGCGCGCGCCGAGGCCGACGTGCTGCTGGCCACCGAAAGCGGCTACGGGCTGATGTGCAAGGCGGCCGACTGGCAGAGCCGGATGAAGGCGGGCAAGCATTTCCTGACGCTGGAAGCGGGGGATGCACCGTTGCCGCCCTTGCCCTTCGACGGCACGAAACTGACTTCGGTGGTCTGCCTCAGCGACGGGCTGGGCGGCGGCGACAAGGGCCGGGTGCTCAGCTTCTGGGTCGAGGAAGTGAAGCGGCTGAAGAATGGCGGCCGGGGCGTGATCCTGATGGGGCTGGACAAGGGCGAGAAGCTGCGGCAGGTGATCGTCGCCGGCCCGGACGGCCTGATCGTGACCGGCATCGGCCGCGCCGCCAAGGCCCAGCAGCGCCCGATGACGGTGCGCGAGATCGACGGACTGCGCTCGGTGCGCGGCCGCAAGGGCAAGCAGCTCGACCCGCGCTGGAAGGAAGTTAGGCTCTGGTGGCCGAACGATCCGGGCAGACCGGCCTGAGCAGGCTACCATTTTCCTGGGCCTGTCCTGTCTTGCCGAGGCGCTCTTGAAAGCCCGGCAAGCGCACCCAACTGCTTGGGACAGACGCTGTCACCGTTTCAGCCGTGCGCAGGTGCGCGGCTGAAAGCTGCGGCGGCCCAGCTCGCCGCAGAAACCTGATACAACCGTATTCGCGGCAGAATGCTGCTGCGACCGCATTCACCGCAGAAAACTGCCGCCACCGCGGCAGAACCCGCATCAGAACCAAGACTCATGAGCGAAGCACAAAAAGAAACCCTGGGATTTCAGACCGAGATCAAGCAGCTGCTCGATCTGATGATCCATTCCCTCTACAGCAACCGCGACATCTTCCTGCGCGAACTGATCTCGAACGCCTCGGACGCCTGCGACAAGCTGCGCTTCGAGGCGCTGGACAATGACGCGCTCTATGCCGGCGACAGCGAGCTGGGCATCTGGATCGAGGTGGATCGGGCGGCGCGCACGATCAGCATCCGCGACAATGGCATCGGCATGAACCGTGACGAGGCGATCCGGAATCTCGGCACGATCGCCCGTTCCGGCACCAAGGAATTCTTCAGCCAGCTGACCGGCGATCGCGCCCGCGATTCCAATCTGATCGGCCAGTTCGGCGTCGGTTTCTATTCCTCCTTCATTGTCGCCAGCCAGGTCACGGTCGAAAGCCGCCGGGCCGGTGATCCGGTCGAGGCTGGCATCCGCTGGGTGTCGAATGGCGATGGCGAGTTCTCCATCGAGACCATCGAGCGGGCCGAGCGCGGCACCACCGTCACGCTGCGCATCCGCGACAACGACGCCGATCCCGAGGAGGGTCACGAATACGACTCGCTGCTGGACGAGGGCAAGCTGCGCTCGCTGGTGCGCAACTACTCCGACCACATCGCGCTGCCGGTTCGGATGAAAGGCAAGAAGTGGGATGCCGACAAGCAGGAGATGGTCGACACCGGCGAATGGGAGATCGTCAACCAGGCCAAGGCGCTGTGGCTGCGTCCGCGCAACGAAATCTCCGAGAACGAGTACGACGAGTTCTACAAGCACATCTCGCATGATTTCGAGGGACCGCTGGCCTACTCGCATAACCGCGTCGAAGGCCGCACCGAGTACACGCAGCTGCTCTACATTCCGAAGCACGCGCCTTTCGACCTCTGGGATCGGCAGCAGCGCCACGGCATCCGCCTCTACGTGCGGCGGGTGTTCATCATGGACGATGCCGAGCAGCTGATGCCGGCCTACCTGCGCTTCGTCAAGGGGGTGATCGACTCCAATGATCTGCCGCTGAACGTCTCGCGCGAGATCCTGCAGGAAAGCCGCGACGTGAAGCTGATCCGCGAAGGCAACATCCGCCGCGTGCTGGCCTTGCTGGAAGATCTGGCCGAGAACCGCAAGCCCGACTACGAGACCTTCTGGAAGGAATTCGGCCAGGTGCTGAAGGAAGGCGTCGGCGAGGACAGCAAGAACCGCGAGCGGATCGCCGGCCTGCTGCGCTTTGCCAGCACCGGCGGCCCGGTGGCGGCGAACGAGGCCCAGGCATCGGACGACGAAGTGGTCGATGCCGTGGTGAAGGGCGAGGAGGGCGCCGAGACCGACAAGGCAGAAGCCGCACAATCGGCCGGTGACGGCCTGATCTCACTGGCCCAGTACAAGGCGCGGATGAAGGAGGGTCAGAAGGCGATCTACTACATCACCTCCGATACCGAAGCCGGTGCACGCAACAGCCCGCAGCTCGAAATCTTCCGCAAGAAGGGCATCGACGTGCTGCTGCTGTCGGATCGAGTCGATGAGTGGATGCTGAGCTTCCTGCACGAGTTCGATGGCACGCCGCTGGTCTCGGTGGCCAAGGGCGGCCTAGATCTGGGTGAGCTGGAAGACGAGGCCGAGAAGAAAGCGGCCGAGGAAGTGGCGACCGAGCTGAAAGGGTTGACCGACAAGCTGAAGGAAGCGCTGGGCGAGCGCGTCAAGGAAGTTCGCGTCACCAATCGCCTGACCGATTCGGCTGCCTGCCTGGTGTCGAGCGAGGGCGACATGAGCGGCACGCTCGAGCGCCTGCTGAAACAGGCCGGCCAGCCGGTGCCCAACCGCCAGCCGATCCTGGAGATCAACCCGGATCACCCGCTGGTGCAGCGCCTGAAACAGCAGGACAGCCAGTTCGACGACTGGTCGAGCCTGCTCTTCGATCAGGCGACGCTGGCCGACGGCGGCAAGCTCGACGACCCCGCCGGCTTCGTGCGCCGCATGAACGCGCTGCTGCTGGCGGCGCAGGGCTGATCGTCCACGGCAAGCACCTCAAGCTCGCGCCCGAACGAGCAGGCGGGCGCTGCTGGAGCGAGACTGGGACAGGCTCTAGAATCCCCGCATCGCGCCCCGTTCCCAGGGGCGCATTCTCGTCCCTTTCTCGCCCTGTCAACGCATGAGCACCGCCAAACCGAACACCGACGGCGTCTGGATCAGCACCCGGAGCCCCCGAAAATCCCGCCGTCCTCGTCGGGTGCCGGAGCCCGTGATCAGTTTTTCGGAGCTGGACGGAATCCGCTATCTGCACTTCGGCTCGCCCTGGGTGCAGGGGGCGATGCGGATTCGCAAGCCGCAGGAGCTGGTGCTGTCCTATGTGCAGGACATGATG
>JBHADS010000243.1:0-3606 GCA_041855185.1 Lautropia sp.
CGGCACGCAGGCGGCCACCATCGCCCGGCTGTCAGCCGCCTTTGCCGGCATCGGCTACAGCTTCACCGCCCATGCCAAGGACATCTACCATCAGTACGAGGAGCCGATCGATCTCGATCTGAAGATCCGGGACGCCGATTTCACGGTCACGGTCTCGGACTACAACCTGCGCCATCTGCGCGAGACCTTCGGCGCCACCCAGAGCAACAGTTACCGGATCTACAACGGTCTGGACCTGGCCCGTTTCCCCTATCAGGCGCCCGCAACCACGACGCCGCACATCATGGCGATCGGCCGGCTGGTCGAGAAGAAAGGTCTGCCGACGCTGGTGGCGGCAATGGGCGTACTGCGCGACCGGGGCATCGACTGCCGCTGCACCCTGGTCGGCGACGGTCCGATGCGCAGCGCGCTGCTGCAGCAGATCGAAGCGCTGGGTCTGCAGGACCGGATCGAACTGCCGGGCCCGAAGGCGCAGCCGCAGGTCATCGAGCTGCTGCGCGAGGCCACGGTGATGGTGGCGCCCTGCATCATCAGCAAGGGCGGCGACCGCGATGGCCTGCCGACCATCCTGGTCGAAGCGATGGCGCTCGGCGCTCCCTGCATCTCCACCGACGTGGTGGGCATTCCCGAGCTGATCCGCAACGAGCAGACCGGCCTGTGCATTCCACCCAGTGATCCTGCAGCCCTGGCCGATGCCATCGCCGCACTGCTGGCCGACCCGGCCAAGTGCCAACAGCTTTCGCACAACGCCCGCCAGCTGGTCGAGCGCGATTTCGATGTCCATCGCAACACGATCCAGTTGCGCGAGCTGTTCCGTCGCGCCATCGATGCGCGCGCCACCGGCCGGCAGTGAGGTGCTCATGAAACATATCGCCTACCTCTGCGCCGATGCCGGCATTCCGGTCTTCGGCACCAAGGGCGCCTCGATCCACGTTCAGGAAGTGATTCGTGCCCTGCTCAAAGCCGGGCACCGCGTCACGCTGTTCGCCACCCGATTCGACGGCGAACTTCCTCCCGGTCTGGAAGGGCTGAAGATCGTCGAGTTTCCCGCCATTCCCAAGGGGGATGCCGAATCGCGCGCCCGGGCCATGCTGGACGCGCGCAGCCGCATGATCGAATGCCTGAATGATGCTGGCCCCTTCGATCTGGTCTATGAACGCTATTCGCTGTGGAGCGATGTCGGCATGCGTTGGGCGGCACGTGCGGGCATTCCCGGTGTGCTCGAAGTGAATGCGCCGCTGATCGAGGAGCAGCGTACCCACCGTCAGCTGGTGATGCCCGAGAAGGCCGAAGCCATCGCCACTGGCGCCTTCGGACACGCTTCGGCGATGATCGCAGTCTCGCCCGGTGTCGCCCGATATCTGGAGAACCGCCCCGAGGCGAAGGGGCGCGTGCATGTCGTCGCCAATGGTGTCAATCCGGCCGCCTTTGCAGGGGCTGCGGCCCAACGCGCCGCCCGCCAGGCGGCCAGTCCCGAAACCGTCATCGGCTTTCTGGGCACGCTGAAGCCCTGGCATGGGCTGCCGCTGCTGGTCGATGCCTTTGCGCTGCTGAACAGCCGCCACCCCGACACCCGGTTGCTGATCGTCGGCGATGGCCCCGGTCGCGCCGACATGGAGGCTCAGTTGGCTGCCCACGGTCTGCTCGAGCGCTGCCGCTTCAGCGGCGCGGTTCAGCCCGCCCAGGTGCCCGCCCTGCTGGCCGCGATGGATATCGCCACCGCCCCCTATCCCCAGCAGCAGGATTTCTATTTCTCGCCGCTGAAGATCTATGAATATCTGGCGGCCGAACTGCCGGTGATCACCACCCGTGTCGGCCATCTGGATCAGGTGGTGCAGCACGGCGTCGACGGCCTGCTGGTGAACCCGGACGACCCGGCGGCGATGGCCGACGCGATGGCGACGCTCGTCACCGATGCGCCCCGTCGTCTGCGGATGGGCCATGCCGGCCGTCAGCGGATCGAGAACGGCCACAGCTGGGATGCCGTCGCCCGCCAGATCCTTCAGATCGCCGACCGCGCCCCCATCCGGGCCGTCATGGAGTGAGCCGCAACGTGAGTCCAGAACGCAACCCGCACCACGACAAACCCATTCGCCGCGTCTGGCATCGCTTCCGTCCTTATCTGAAGGGACAGGGCATGCTGATGTTCGGCTCGCTGAGCGCGCTGCTGTGCATGACGCTGATGCGGCTGGCCGAGCCCTGGCCACTGGCCTTCGTGGTCGATCACGTCCTGGAAAAGAGCCGAGCCGGCGACAGCACGCTGCCGCTGGGCCTGACGATGATCGAGCTGGTCTGGCTGAGCGCAGGCGCGGTGATCGTCTTTGCCGCGCTGCGTGCGCTGGGCGGCTATCTGTCGACCATCGGCTTCGCAAAGATCGGCACCAGCGTGCTCAGCCAGGTACGCAACGACCTCTATGCCAAGCTGCTGCGGCTGTCGCTGGCCTTTCACCAGAAACAGCGCCCCGGCGACCTGACCCTGCGTCTGGTCAACGATGTATCGATGCTGAAGGAAGTGACGGTGTCGGCCCTGCTGCCGATGCTCGCCAACATCTTCATTCTGCTCGGCATGCTGGCCGTGATGTTCGTGCTGAACTGGGAGCTGGCGCTGTATTCGCTGATCCCGCTGCCGCTGATGTGGCTGTCGGCACGACGCAGCAGCCGGTTGATCCACGAGGCCAGCCGCCGGCAACGCGCCCGGGAGGGTGCGCTGGCCTCGGCAGCATCGGAATCGATGGCCGCAATCCGCACCGTGCAGTCGCTGGCGCTCGAGGAAGGCTTCAGCCGCACCTTCCAGGGCAGCGACGGTCAGGCGATGACCGCCGACCTCGGCACCAAGCGGCTGTCGGCCGCGCTGGAGCGCTCGGTCGATCTGCTGGTGGCCTGCGCTACCGCCCTGGTACTGTGGCAGGGCGCGCTGCAAGTGATGGCGGGTGCGCTGTCCGCCGGCGATCTGCTCGTGTTCATCTCGTATCTGAAGAACTCGATGCGCCCGGTGCGTGAATACGCCAAGTATGCCGGCCGGCTGTCGAAGGCGCTGGCCTCGGGCGAGCGGATCGCCGACATCCTGGAAGAGCCGCACGACATCGTCGATCATCCCGATGCGACGCCCGCCCCGGTGTTCAAGGGCGATCTGCGCTTCCGGGATCTGCACTTCGCCTACGACGAGCAGGGCCCGGCGATTTTCTCGGACCTGAACCTGAGTCTGCGCGCCGGTGAGCATGTGGCGATCGTCGGTCCATCCGGCATGGGCAAATCGACGCTGACCAGCCTGCTGCTGCGTCTGTACGAGCCCACGCAGGGCTGCATCGAGATCGATGGCCAGGACATCCGCAGCTGGACGATGGCGAGCGTCCGTCCGCAGATCGGCCTGCTGCCGCAGGACACGCTGCTGTTTGCCGCCAGCATCCGCGACAACCTGGCCTGTGCGGCCGGCCGCGATGTCAGCGACCGGGAGATCGAGGCGGCTGCCCGCATTGCGAACGCGCACGACTTCATCATGGCGCTGCCCGACGGCTACGACACCGTGATCGGCGAACGCGGCTCCACCCTGTCGGGCGGCCAGCGTCAGGGCATCGTCATCGCCCGGGTGGAGCTGCGGCGCTGCCC
>JBHADS010000244.1:0-10265 GCA_041855185.1 Lautropia sp.
CGCCTCACTGTTTATCCTGACCATCGTGGCCACGGCAGCCGTGCATCTGCCCGAGCACTGGGCGTCGCTGTCGGATGTTCTGCGCGGCTATGTCATCACCGACAAGGGCTTCGGCAACTTCAAGTTGCCGCTGATCTTCATGACGATGCTGTGGCCGTTGATTTTCATGGGGGCGGGCCGTCTGAGTCTGGATTCCTTGCAGAAGCGTCAGTGGGCGCCTGCACGCTGAGGGTATCGGCCCACTTGCTTCGTGTCGGAGGGGGGCATCGCCTGTGATGAACGGGCGCCCCGGGACAGCGACTCCCTGATCCTCCGCAGCTGGTGTTGTTCGGAAAACGGTTGGAGTCAGCCGCTTTCCGTGCCGGGGTGGCCGGAATCAGCCGCTGTCCGTACCGGGGTCCTTGGCCCGCCCGGACGCACCGGTGTCGAGTTTGGGCACAGGGTCCGCCTCGTCGCCGGCTTCGGTCTCCGACAGCAGGCGGGCTTTGGCATAGTGCTGCATGATCAGGCGCAGTGCCTCGGTGTTGCGCTGAAAATTTCGGCAGTTCTGGCAGACCAGCAGGTGCAGACGCAGCTCCATCTGTTCGCGGATGGGCAGCTTGGCATCCTGGGCCATCGACACCAGCTGGGTGGCGCGCAAGCATTGGCGGTCCATCTCAACGCCCTCCCGCCGGGGCGTCCAGCCAGCTCATCTGCAGGCATTTCTGCAGTTTCAGCCGCGCCCGGTACAGTGAGACATTCAGATTGCTGGTGCTCAATTTCGTTTGCTCACAGATTTCCTTGCCGCTCAGACCAAGATGCTCGCGCATCAGAAAGAGCTGGGCCTGCTGTCCGGGCAGTGCGTCCAGGCAGCGCTGGAAGGCACGCCAGAATTGCTGATTGTGCAGATACTGCTCCGGTGTGCCGAGGTCGGCGGGACCGGCCCCGTCGACGAAGTGTCCGTCGGCCTGAAACAGCAGGTCGATCAGATGGTCGCCGTCCGGGTCTTCCTGCAGCGGCACTTCGCGCTGGCTGCTGCGGTAGCGGCCCCGCAAGGCATCGTTGATCTTGTTCTTCAGGATCGCAAAGACCCAGGTCTTCAGGGCCGAATCACCCCGAAAGGCACCGGCACGGTCCAGTGCGGCGAGCAGGCTGTCCTGCACCACGTCTTCGGCGAGGCTGGCATCGCTCAGTTGCTGGGTGGCATAGGCCAGCATCCGGGGGCGCAGGCTTGTCAGCTGGTCCGGGAGAGGCAATTGTTCTGCGAGGGCTGATGGTTCTGGGAGGGCCATGCGTTCTGGGATTGTCATGCAGGATGATTCCTGCGCACGAAGGGGAGAACAGGGCACGACGGGAAAAACGCGCTCAGGCTTCTGCGAAGGGTGCGCGGCAGCCACAGAGCAGACACCACATCCACGGGGCGGGCATCATCTCTACAGAGCAGACACCGCCGCCATGGAGCGGGTATCACCGCCACGGAGCAGACACCAGAGCCATAGAGCCGGCACCACAGCCACAGCGTGGGCGTCAAGGCCACTGAGCAGGCATCCCTCGGCTATGGAGCAGGCCGATCAGGCACCGGGCGGGCAGATTATGCCTTACTGGCGTGTGTCATGAACCTGTTTTTCTCCGCGCTGTCTCCGCGCAAGCCACGCTGGGCGTGCAGAACAACGCACCAGGCACGCGGAATCCCGGAGGACGGTGTGCAGGAGCGGGATCAGGCGCTGGCACCGGCAGCAGGGCGGGCCGCCGTCGGTGAAAGGCGCCGCTGCGGAGACGCTCGCGCGATATGGCTTTATTATGGACGGCCTCGCCAGCGGCGCAGAGCATTCGGCAGCTTCACCGGGGCAATGCCCGGCGGGTGCTGGGTGCTGGTGGCACGCTGAATGGCGTCGATGTCCAATGAGGGGTTTCTGCACGACCATGAGCTTTTCGTTTCAGATCCGCTCCGCCACCGAGGCGGACCTGCCTGCCATTCTGGCGATCTTCAATGATCTGGTGCTGCATTCGGATGCGGTCTACACCGAGCAACCCGCCACGTTGGCCGAGCGGCAGGCGTGGTTCGCCGAGCGCGTGCGGCAGGGTTTTCCGGTGCTGGTGGCCGAGGGACGGGCCGAGTCTGGGGCTGAGGAAGAGGGCGGGGCCGTGGGGGGCGGGGAGGTGCTGGGTGTGGCTTCCTTTGCGCCCTTTCGTCCGGCCTGGCCGGGCTACCGGCATACCGTCGAGCACAGTGTGCATGTGCGCCGCGACCAGTATCGGCGCGGTATTGGTGCGGCGCTGCTGCGCGCTCTGCTGCCGCTGGCGCGTGCGATGGACATGCACGTCATGCTCGGGGTGATCGATGCGGCCAACGAGGCGTCGTTGCGGCTGCACGAGCGTCTGGGTTTCAAGCGGGTCGGGCTGCTGCCCGAGGTAGGGCGCAAGTTCGGACGCTGGCTGGATGTGGTGTTCGTGCAGTGTCATCTTGCGGAGGACGGCGCGCGCCCTGGCAGGGGGGGCGCAGAAGGTGCGGAGGCTGAGGCCGGAGCGGCCGATCTGCAGGTCTCGCCTCGGCCCGCCGCCTCGACGCCCACGCGAGTCGCAGCTCCTTCCCAAACCGCTATGCCTTCGGCGCCTTCGCTCCCTGCTGTCTCTTCGGCCTCAGCCCGTCTGCCGGCCCAGGCCGGTGTGCAGCGCGCACATCTCACCCGGCATGGCCGGATCAATCTGAAGCACTGGCCCGGTGATGTGACGCAGCCGACCGTGGTGCTGCTGCATGGCCTGTTCGGCAGTGTCGATGTCTGGGCCGCGACGGCATTGAACCTGAATCGTGCCGGGCTGGATGTGCTGGCCATCGACCTGCCGGCCCACGGTGCCAGCGAAGCACGGGCCGATTCGCTGGAGGCGGTGGTGGAAGCGGTGGATGCGGTGCTGCAGGCCGAGCGCCTGTCGCGGGTGGCGCTGGTCGGGCACTCCTTCGGCTGCATGGTGGCGGCCACGCTGATCCAACAGCAGGGGATCTCGCCCGAGGCGCTGGTGCTGCTGGCGCCGCCGGGCATGGGGCCGGACATCGACCGGCGCTTCGTCGACGGGGTGCTGGCCGCCCGCGATCCCGAGGCACTGGCTGATGCACTGGCGCGCCTGACGGTCCGCCACTATCGGGTGTCACCAGCCTATCTGAAGGCGATGCTGGCACGGCTGGATGCGGTGCGTGCCCCGTTGCAGACCCTGGTCGGGCAGATGATCCTGCCGGATGGGACGCAACGTCACCGGATTCTGGAGGTGCTGAGCGCGCTGCGTTGTCCATTGACGCTGGTGCAGGGCCGGGAGGACGGGGTACTGCCCTGGCAGCAGGTGCTGCAGGCGCCGCCCCAGGCTGCCGTGCATCTGTTGCCTGCCGTGGGCCACATGCCCCACTGGGAAGCCAATGCGCTGACGACGCGGCTGATCCAGCAGACGGTCAGCGCCGGTCACTGAGCCACCAGCCCTGCCGGGGGCTCACAGCCTCCCGAATTCGCCGGAGGCCAATCTGGCCTCGCAGGCTTGCAGCTGTTCTTCGGTGTTCATCACCAGCGCATCGCGCGCGATGATGGGTTCGTCGATCGGCTCGCAACTGAGCAGTACCAGGCGGCTGTCCTGCTGGGCCTCGATTCCGATCGCGTCCCCGTGCGGGTCGAGCAGCGCCAGCTGCGGGCCGCGCACGGCCGAGGGCCACAGGGGCAGGCGAAGCTCACCATCCAGCAGCAACAGCACGGCGTACCAGCCGCGCTGGGCAGGCAGCGTGATGCTGTGCCCGCTGCGGAGCTGCACCTCCCAGAGCTGCAGCGGCGTGACTGTTTCCGCCGGCCCCAGCTGCCCCTGATACTCGCCGGCCAGCACGCGCAGTTGGCCGGCGCCTTCGGGCAGATCGATCGTCGGGATGTCACGGGCCGGCAGGGCCTGATGGTGTGGCTCGATCTGCTTGTGCGTGGCCGGCAGATTGATGCCCAGCCGCAGCAATGCCAGCGTGCCGCCTTCCGCCTGCAGGCGGGGGCCGATCCGTGTTTCGCTGAGCAGGCCGCGGCCTGCCCCTTGCCACAGCGCATCACCGGCCTGCAAGGATAGATCGGTGCCTGCCGAATCCCGGATCTGCAGATCCCCCTGCATCAACAGCGTCAGCGACTCGAAACCGGCCAGCGCCTGCACGCCGGTGCTGCGCAGATCGGCGCTGGGCGGCAGGGTCTGCGGCCCGACATGGCTGGCCAGGATGGCCGGGTTGGCCTGACGGCCCAGACCCTGGGGGCCGAAGAAGACGGCTTCCTCCCAGGCGTTGCCGATGGTCTGGGCAGTGAGCGGGCGCGAGACACCGATGGTGGATTTTTTCATGGGCATGGTTCAAAGAAACGGATCACATGCTGTGATCCATGTTGGCGCCGCCGCGCAGATCGACATGGTGCGGGGTGATCTCGTTCATGCGCAATAATTTGCCGCCGTACTGTTTGATGAAGGTCTGGGCGTCGGCTTCGGCGCTGAAGCTTGCCAGTGTCGGTCCCATCGATCCCTTGCGGCGGCTGCCATGCACATAGAGCGCGGTACGGGCGTCGATCCAGGCGCCCTGCGGGTTGTCCCAATCGGTCTTGCCCATGTCCTGAACATAGACGGCATTGAGCTTGCGCACCTGCTCGGGGGCGATCAGCGCATTCAGCACTTCGGTGGTGTCGCAGTAGAACGCGGGTTCTTCGAGGCCCGCGTAATGGATCTGCCCCTTCGGGCCGGGGTAGTCCGCCAGCAGCATGCCGTCCAGTTCGCAAGCGGTGTCGGGGCGGATTTCCGCCGGGGCGATGGAGGCCGCCTTCTGCTGCTCGGGCTTGCAGGCAGCCAGCGGCGGTAGGGCCGCCAGTGCCATCAGGCCGAGCAGCATCTGCCGCCGATCGAAGGCGTGGGTCGGGCCGGCTGCGTCCGGGCGGCAGCAGCGGCAGGTGTAGGGGTGCCGAGTCGTCATGGTTTGAACCTCCAGTTGGCGATCATCAAGGGGGCCACGATCCAGGCCAGCATCACCCCGGTCAGCACGCCGATGTCCGAGAGCATCGGCGGCACCACGTTGATCAGGCCATAGGCGCTTTTCACGTCGGTGCTGGAAAAGACATTGAGGATGCGGAACACATCGGTGGGGTTGAGCAGCAGCAGGTAGGGAAAGATATCGCCGCCATAGTGGCCGGCGGTTGCCACCAGGACGCCCAGCAGCACCAGATCGAAGACCAGCACGAACAGAAACCACAGAATGATGGCGGCACCCGAGGCGCGAGTGCGATCGCGGGCCAGCACCGAGACCAGCACCGCCAGGCTCAGAAAGGCAAGCCCCATCAGCAGTGCGCTGATCACGAAGCCGGCGTAGTGGAAAAGCGCTTCGTGACCGAACTGCATCAGCAGCACTACGCCTACCGTCGCCAGGCCGGCGAGCATGGCAAGGGCCAGCGCAAGCGCCAGGCCGCAGTATTTGCCCAGCAGCAGCTCGGTGCGGGTGATCGGGTAGGCGAGCAGCAGATCGAGCGAGCCGCGCTCCCGTTCTCCGACGATGGCATCGAAGCCGAGCAGCAGCGCAATCAGCGGCACCAGATAGATCACCAGGCTGACGAGGCTGGTGATGGTGAATTCGAGTGAGCGCAGCCCGACCGTGCCCTGCTGGGCCCCGCCGGCATAGGCGATCACCAGCGAGAACACGGCAAAGACCAGGGCGACCGCAAGCACCCAGCGATTGCGCAGGCGGTCGCGGAATTCCTTGGCGGCCACGGTTGCGATCTGACGGGCCTGAATCATCGTGTGCTCCTCGGAAATTCGCGGTCGGCATGGTGGGACGGGCGCGCTGCGCCGGCGCGGGGGGGGCTGGCATCGCTGCCATCATCGGCAAAGAACATGTCCTCCAGCGAGGGTTCTTCCACCTGCACGTCGACGATCGGCAGGCCGGTCTGCAACAGCGCCTGCAGCAACGCCATCTTCTGTGTGCGGGGCACCTCGATCAGCAGCGTGGCGGCGCCAGGCTGCTCATCGTCGAGCAGCTGGTGAGGCAGCGTCCCGAAGGCCGGCGGGAGCGCGTCGAGCAAGCGACGCACGGACGCATCCTGCTCCACAGGCCGGGTCTGCTGCTCATCAAGGCGCACGGCCATGCGCAGCGGCAGATCGAAACGATCGCGCAGCTGTGCCAGCGTGCCCAGCGCCTCGACCCGGCCGTTGGCCATCACCGCCACCCGGTCGACGCGGTGCTGCAATTCGGCCAGGATGTGCGAAGTCAACACGATCGTCAGCCCCTGTGCGCGCAGCTCGGCCAGGGTGTCCCAGAAGAAATGGATCGCTCGCGGGTCGAGCCCGGTGGTGGGCTCATCCAGGAACAGCACCTGGGGGCTGCCCAGGAGCGCCTGCGCAAAGCCCAGCCGCTGGCGCATGCCCTTGGAATAGGCGCGCACCGGGCGCTCGCCGGCATCCGCCAGTCCGACCCGCGCCAGCAGGGCCGCACATTCGGTGGTGGGCAATCCCTTCAATCGCGCAAAGAAGCGCAGGGTTTCCAGCCCGCTCAGGTTGTCCCACAGGGCGATGTTCTCGGGCAGATAGCCGACTTTCTGCCGGACGCGACGCGCCTCCGGTCCGGCCACCGATTCGCCGGCGATCTCGATCCGCCCCGCGCTGGGGGCCAGCAGCCCGAGCATCATCTTGAACAGCGTGCTCTTGCCGGCACCATTGTGGCCGATCAGCCCGAAGACCTCGCCACGGTGGATGTCGAGCGATACATCGTCGACGGCCGTGAAGCTGCCGAAGTGCCGGCTCACGCCGGCGATGCGGATGATCGGCTCGGCCCGGGCGGCCGTGGCGGGAGGATGTTGCCCGGTGGCTGCGGGATCAGGGCGCATGGTGCAGATTCTCCTGGGTTCGTTGGTGCCACGACTGCCAGTCGCGCGGGCTGGGCCGCATCCGCGGATGCTGCTCGACCACGCTGGGCACCCGCAGCACCGGAAACTGCTGGCCGACCATGCGCAGCGCCTGCACGGCGGGGCTGGCGAGCAGCAGGCGCACGGCCGGGTAGCGCCAGCTCAGCCGGTCGACGACATCATTGGCTTCATAGGGAATGTCGCCGCGGCCGTCATCGTCGCGGTCCCAGCCGCGGTAATTGCTCCAATGGTTGCCCCGGGCTCCTCCCCAGGCCATATCGCGGGTGCCCGCATACTTGATCTGCTCGCGGTTGGCGATGAAGTCGTTGCCATCGACCTCGTTGCGCGCCGAGGCCGACAGGTGCACACCGATGCGGTTGTCGGCGATGATGTTGCCGCGCAGCTTGACGTACTCGACATCGTAGATGAACAGCCCGCGCCCGTTGCCGACGACGAGATTGTCGTCGACCTCGGCATCCTGCAGGGTGCGCAGCATGATGCCGTGATCGCTGTTGGACCAGGCACGGTTGTTGCGGATCACCTGGTCGCGCACTTCCATCAGCGCCAGCCCGCCCCGGTTCTCCCAGGTGTCATTGTCTTCCCACAGGTTGTAGTAGGAATTCATGTAGTGGGTGCCGTAGCGGCTGTGGTGCAGCCGGTTCTGCTTGAAGATGGCATGGTGCGAGACATCGATGTAGAGCGCATCGCGCACGAAGCTGATCTCGTTGCCGATGATGCGCGCACCCTTGGTGTTGTAGAGCTGGACGCCGTTGCCGCGCTGCGCGCTGTCGAAGTCGCGCTTGCCCGTGATGTTGTTGCCGATCACCTGCACGTCGTTGGCTTTCTCGATCCACAGCCCGAACAGGTTGTAGCTGAGAAAGCAGTTGCGCACGATCGCCCGGTGGGCGCCGGGCTGGATGTAGATGCCGGCATTCTGGGCGCGCAGGCTGCCGCCCGAGTCCGAGACGATCAAGCCTTCGAGCACCACATCGGGAGCCGTCACCCGGATGGTGTCGCCCTTGTCGCCGCCGCTGATAGTGGGGTGGTCGAGGCCGCGCAGGGTCAACGCCTTGTCGATGCGCAGATTCTCCTGATAGCGCCCCCGCTCGATCTCGATCACATCGCCGGGCGCGGCGCGCTCGATCGCGCGCTGGATGCCTTCGCCCGGTTTCACCCGCCAGGTGGCGGCCTCGGCCATCGGCGATCCGATCATCAGCATGATGAGCAGGCCGATGGTCCGTAGCCATCCAAAAAAGGATCTGGCCGACGATGAGCCGGCAGGCAGGGAGGGAGAGAAAGGTGAAGAAGGTGAGGAAGGCTGGGAAGGTGAGGAAAGCCAGACCGTGCCATCCTGTGCATGGCCGGTACCTGCAGCGCCTGTGTGCACGATATCGGCCTGCCCGCGGCCACCCGGCTCATGGGCCTCGTGCACCCGGCCCGTGTCGGGGCCATCAAGCGCAAAGGCTCCGGACAGACGGCAGCAGAAAGCGGAGATACGAAGGCTGACGGGCATCTGGACTTGCTCGCGCTCAGAGGGCAAAGGCACCGGCCTGCATCAGTGCCCCGAACAGTACGGCACCGATCAACAGGTTCTTGAAAGAGACATAGCTGATCATATCCATGATGTTCGCACGTCGGTAGACCTTGCCCCACCAGGGGCCATCCTTGACATAGCGCTTGCTTTGCAGCCTGACCAGCACTTCGAGGACGCTCCAGCCGAACCAGACTCCGATCAGTGCCAGCGGCGAGACGCTGCCTTGGGCGGCCAGCACCCAGACGAAAGTGGCGGCGAGCGCGGCTGCCGATCCCACGACCACCAGCAGGTGGCTGGCGTTCCAGCCGCTGCGGCTGAAGGGCCACAGGTGGTCACAGATTTCCGCCAGCAGGCGCCGCACCCCGTGCAGCGCAGCCAGCGGCGGCTGTGCCGGCGCGGTGGGCAGCCGGGGGTCGACCCCTTGCACCGGCTGCTGTGCCGGGGTCAGGGTTTCGGGCCGGATCGGAATGAAATAGCCGTCCTTGCCGATGGCTGTCAGCGGCAGACCCTCGCGTTCGCGCCGCTTGCGCTCCTTGGCCAGCGGCGGACAGCCGGCGGTGTCGGTGTAGAGGATCATGCAATCCAGACAGTGCAGGCATTCGCGGTGGTCGATCTGCCCATCCGCGTTGATGGCCTGGGCGCCACAGCCTTTGGCACAGGCTTTGCAGCGGTTGCAATCCGGTTTTCGTTTGAGGCCGAACCATCTGAAGGTGCTGGGCATGGCCAGCGAGGCGCCCAGCGGACAGATGTATTTGCAGTAGGGGCGTTCGATGAACAGCGAGACCGCCATAATCGCCAGCACGAAGGCGCCGAAGGGCCAGCTGCGGTTGAGCACGCCGACCAGGAAGGTCGTCTTGAAAGGCTCGACCTCGGCCAGCTTCTCTGCCTCGACCATCGAGAACAGCGACACCGCCAGCAAGCCGACGAACACGACGTACTTGATCCACTTCAGGCGGTCGTGCCAGCGCATCGGCAACTGGAACTGGAAACGGGCCAGTCCGAGGCGGTGTGCGAGCTTGTGCAGGATCTCCTGGATCGAGCCGAAGGGGCAGGTCCAGCCGCAGAACAGTCCCCGGCCGAACACGAAGACGGTGATGATGATGAAGATCCAGTACAGGAAGATGAAGGGATCACTGAGGAACAGCGCCCATTCCCAACGGAACAGGATCGCGTGGAACCAGGTCAGCACCTGGGTGATCGAGGGCTGGGCCATCAGCCCGAAGCCGACCCAGAACACGAAGATCAGCCAGAAGCTGTATTTGAAGGCGTTGACCGGCCATTTGTTCTTGTGGGTCGAGCGGCGGGTGAGCGGTTCGCGCAGCGCGTAGACCACGGTGACGGCGATCAGCAGGGCGGCAAACAGGCTGATCGGCAGCCAGCGCGCCTTCCAGATCTTCAACCAGGTGGGATCGGGACGGACGATCTCGGGGTGCCCGCCCACCAGATAGTCCGCGGGCAGCCAATATTCGGTGTCGAAGGCCAGAAAGGTCTTGGCGCCGGTGTTGCGATCGACCTTGTTGCCCAGGAAACTGAGCTTCCACGGATAGGCCGCCGAAAAGGCGTTCGAGCGGATCATGAAGATGCCCGATTCGGTGGTGCGCGGAGCCCCCTTGGCCTGGATGCCGTAGAGGTTCATCGCATCGGTGTCGCGGAAGGTGAAGGTATCGCCTTCCTGACGGACCTGGATGCGATCGTAGATGCCGCCGCGCACGAAGCCCGAGCCCTTGAAGGATTCACGGCCGGCGGTGCGCACGACGAAGAGGGCATTCTCACCGGGGCCGAGGCGGCTCATCAGATGACGCCAGTTGCTTTCGCCCAGAATCGCCGGGCCGACGATCGGCGAGTTCAGCGCACCGAACCAGAGTTCGATGAAG
>JBHADS010000245.1:0-14891 GCA_041855185.1 Lautropia sp.
GCACGACCGAGAGCGTCCGCCACCAGCTCACCAGGGATTTGAGCAGTTCGGCAGGCCGCTTCCAGAGGCTGCGCAGCAGCGGCCACAGCTCGCCGAGGCTGCGGGCCGGATGCAGCAGCACCAGCGGCAGCGTCGTTTTCAGGCTGGCCAGCGCACCCGGTGTGTAGATCACGTGCGGCAGCATCTGCTGGGCGTCGGGCTGCACCATCGGTTCGCAGGCGGCCTTCAGTGACAGGATGCGGATGTCGAGCCCGCGTTTCTGCAGTGCGCTGATCTCGCGCACGATGAAGGTCTCGGACCAGCAGGGAAACAGCGACACCAGGTAGAGCACGCGCAGTGGGCGTTCGACTTCCGCCTTGCTTTCATGGCTCCAGCGGTGCAGGTTGCGATTGCGCAGGAATTCGATGAAGCCCAGCACGATGAACAGGTGCATCTCGACGAAGGTGCTGGACAGCCGAACCGGCAGCCAGCGACGCGTCGAGGGCAGTACGCGCGCCAGGATGGCACCGGCGATCACGCCCAGCTCGGCCAGCAGCAACAGGCCGAACAGCCAGGAGCCCGGCGTGAGCAGAATCGTGCTCAGCAGGATCAGCACCAGGGCCACCGGCGTCAGCAGGCGGCAGAACTTGTGCGAGAAAAACCCGACGAAGGCCGGATTGCGACGCGGGCTGATCAGCGCAGGGCACAGTTGCAGCAACTGAAAATTGCCGGCCAGTGTGCGGATCTTGCGCCGTTTTTCCTGCTCCATCGAGGTGGAGGGCAGATCGTAGGCGATGGCCCCTGCCTCGAAGCCGACCCGGTGTCCGTCCAGCACCATCTGCATCGGGATCAGCACATCATCCAGGATGGTTTCACCCGGAATCGGCCGGAAGGCTTCGCGGCGGATGGCATAGAGCGCACCGGTGGCGCCGATGGTCGAAGCGACCTCGCTTTCGGTGCGACGCAGCCATTTTTCGTAGCGCCAGTAGGCGTCCAGCCCCTGACCGACGAAATCGCCGTCACCGACTTCGAGCTGCAGTTCTCCGCTGATGGCAGCCCGGCTGGGATCGCGCAGCAGCGCCTCCACCAGCAGGCGGATGGCACGCACGTCGAGGCGCTGACGTGCATCGCTGAGAATCAGGATGGGCTGGTGGCAGGTGGCGATCGCATCGTTGAGCGTGGCTGATTTTCCCCGGTGCTCGGTATTGCGCAGCACCGTGACACGCGGATCGGCCAGGCTTTCGGCCGCATGCGCTGTGGCCTCGTCGGGGCCGTCGATGGCCAGCACGACGCGGATTCGTTCGCCGGGGTAGTCACTGTCCAGGCAGCTGCGAATCTTGCGGGCGATCATGCCGGCCGCATGCCGGGCCACGATGACAACCGCGATCTCCGGCAGCTGCTCGTCCGGGATCGGCGTCGCCATCGCGGTTTCGGTGCCTGCCTGCCGGCGCCGTTGTTGGCGCCGCTGCCATTTCAGCAGTAGCGGATAGCCCAGATAGGTGTAGAACATCCAGGCGCAGGACAGCAGAAATGCAAGAAGCCAGAAGGTGTTCATTGCGATGCATCATCCGGATGGTGTGAGCCTTGCATCAGACTACGCCGGGAAGCCGTGTCTGGACCAGCCTCCGTTGCATCGCCGGCAGCTTTGGGTTGTCCGGGCAGGAGCAGGGCGCGCAGCCGTTCGTGCCCGCGGTTGCCCAGCAGTCGCTTGGAAAGTTTCAGCAGTCGATAGCGGCTGCGTTGCTTCAGGATCTCGACGGGTTTCTGCTCGATCCAGTCGATGAAGCGTTGTTCGCTGGTGCCGTTGAGTACGGCCAGGCGCGGCACTTCGAGGGCGCTGCCGGCGGCGGGCTGGGCGGCAGACCACAGATCCACGCGTGACGAGCAGACGGCCCGATAGCCGAGTTCCGCGGCCAGCTGCATGAAACCTGCTGGCATCCTGCCACCCGCGGGCGCGTAGAGCGTCACCGGCAGACCGACGGCATCCTCGATAGCGGCGCGGGAGTCAGCCAGTTCGGCGCGCACCTCGTCGGGACTGAGCTGATCCAGATAGCGATGGTTCATGCCGTGGGACTGGATCGACATGCCGATGGCGGCCATCTCCCGCAGCTCTGCCCAGCTCAGAAAGCCGGGCTGACCTACCATCGACGGATTCACGAAGAAATCGGCCTGCCCGCCGTGACGGGCAATCTGTTCGGCGGCATGGGCGTTGCTGACATGACCATCATCGAAGGTCAGGCAGACCGGGTGCCGACCGTGCGTGGTGCCTGCACCTGCTGCGCCGGCCTTGATCAGACTGAGGACGCTGCTGGGGCGGGCGCCGTGCTGCCGGATCAGTTGCAGGTGGTGGGCGAAGTGTGCGGGTTCGACCGAATAATGGGAATCGGCACCGATGACGCCCTGCCGATCGATGGCGTGATACATCAGTACGGTAATCGCTTTCATGGACGGGATTTCATCAGACCCAGTCTGACGGCCGCCTGCCGAGCCATGTCTCGGGAGGGGCGGTCGGCCAGCATCGTCAGTATCGGATAAAGCAGCGCACCCGTGGCAACACGGGCGAGCAGGGTAAGGGGGTCGTCGTGCAGATCGATCTGTACCAGGACACCATACATGAGCAGCGATGCCAGGGCAAAGACCGCGATGCGTCGCAGCTCGGGACGGACGGCTACGGTGTCACGTCCCAGCCAGGCAGCCAGACCCACCATCAGCACGTAGCCCAGGAAAGTGGCAATGGCTGCGCCATCGATACCCGCCACGGGGATCAGGATGAGGTTCAGGAGGACGTTCAGCAGCGCGGCCGACAGGATCGAGAGCAGAATGAAATCCGAGCGCTTGCGAATCTGCAAGCCGGCCGATGCAACCGGAAACAAACCTTGCAAGGCAATGCCGGAAATTACCCAGGGAATGATGCTTGCGCCGGCCCGGTATTTTTCGGAGGCCACCAGCGCGAGCAGGGGTTCGGCGACGGCCGACACGCCCGCCACCATCGGGATGGCGAAGAGCATGTACAGATGGAAGACCCGTTGCAGGAAGGACTGCGTGACAGCTTCGCCCTCGTCGGCCCACAGGCGCAGCACCATCGGGGTGACGGCGCCGGTGAAGGCCATCACCAGCACGGCGCCGATGTAGTCGCTGAGGTTGTAGGGCGCGGAATAGACACCGAGCCAGGAGGCATCCATCAGACGCTGGATCAGTACCCGGTCGCCCAGGTTCAGCAGTACCGACGACAGCTCCATGGCCACCAGCGGCAGGCTGAAGCCCAGCAGCGTTTTCAGCAGCGGGGTCGAGAAGTCGCGCACCGACCAGGGGTGGCGCTTGAAGAACCAGATGCACAGACCGGTCAGGCACAGGACTTCGGCGGTGATCTGGGCGCCGTAGAAGCCCCACAGGGTGCTGGACAGGTAGAGCAGGGTCAGCATCATCAGACCCAGACCCAGATAGCGCTGCAGCACCGTGTAGGCCGACAGTACGCCGCTCATTTCGCGGGCGCGCAACTGGTTGATGACGGCGCTGGACAGACATTGCAGCCAGGCGATGGGTGCAACCAGATAGAGCAGCGTGCGGTTTTCCGGCTGACTGAAGGCTGCATCGGGGAGTATCGTGATGGCGATGATCCACAGGACTGCCATCAGCGTGCCGAAGCCCGTCAGACCCAGATAGACGGTGGCCTCGTATTGCGGCAGCGTCCAGGGCGACTGACCTGCCCGGACTTCGCTGTAGAAGCGCAGAGCCGCTTGCTGCAAGCCAAGCTTGCCGACCGCCGCCATCGCCGTCACCAGCACGCCGATCAGACTCATCGTGCCATATTCGGCCACCGAGAAGATGCGCGTCAGGAACGGGAACGAAATGATGCTGGCCAGCGTGACGAGCAGGCTGGCCAGTGAATAGCGCGAAAAATGTGCGGCCAGCCGACTGAGCATGGGGAAATGCGGCGCGGGCTCAGCCCTGACGGATGCCGTCGAGCCGCACCAGAATGGTCTTGGCGACCTGGGAGATCTGGCTGGTGGAGGCTTCCAGCAGTTCCAGCCGTTTTTCCAGGGTGGACAGACGTTCCTGCGCCGACGCGCGGGTGTCGATCGGGTAGGCGCTGTCGTGCGTCTGCCATTCGTTGGCGATATCCTGCACGATTGTCGCGACATCGGCGGCGGAGACGCGCTGGCGGTTCTCCACGTAGGCCTGGGTCAGCAGGCGTTCGCACAGGGTGTTGATGCGGCGCGGATTGCCCTGGGAGGCCAGGTGGATCTGGCGAACGGCTTCGTCGTCGAAGGGCAGCTTGTCCTGCCAGCCGGCCTGCTGCAGCCGCTTCAGAATGTATTGTGGCACTTCTTCGGGCGGCAGCTCTTCCAGATGGTCCGTCACCAGAATCCGCTGGCGCAGTGCATCCAGCCGGGGTTGCATCAGGCGTGCGCGCAGTGCAGGCTGGCCGACCAGAAAGATCTGCAGCAGCGGCACACCATTGAATTGCAGGTTGGACAGCAGACGGATGCTTTCGAGCGCACTGTCGTCGAGGTTGTGGGCCTCGTCGATCACCAGCAGATGGCGCTGATTGTCCTGGGCGGCCACTGTCAGCTGATGCTGGATCGCGCCGAGCAGTTGGCCGACATCGGCCTGATCGTTGCCGGTGCCCAGGCTGGCCGAGATCTGGCGCAGCAGCGACAGGTCGTCGGCAAGCGGCGTGGCGATCACATGCACCTGGATGCCGGCATCGGGCAGGCGGTGGCTGATGTTCTGGATCAGCAGGGTCTTGCCACTGCCGGGGGCGCCGGTCAGCAGCACCAGACCTTCACGCTGGTACAGCCCGTACTTCAGCGTGCTGATGACGCGCTGCATCGCCGAGCCGTTGAACAGGAAGCGCAGGTGGGGGTTGAGCCGGAAGGGTTTGGACTTCAGGCCGAAAAAGGTCTTGTACATGATGGGATCAGTATCCGTAGTAGGCGGGCGCCTTCGGCTGCACCGGTGCCTTGTTCAGCAGCAGACCAACCGCCTCGCAGGTTTCGAGCTGCAGCAGTGCTTCGTTGACGGCATTGCGAGGCGTTTCTCCGGCCGCCACCACCAGCATCACCTGGCCCACCAGGGCCGACAGCGAGCGGGTTTCGGTCACGGGCAACAGCGGCGGGCTGTCGAAGATGATGACGTGATCCGGCAGCTGCTTTGCCAGTTGCTCGACCAGACGTGCCATGTTGGTCGAGGCCAGCAGATCGACCGGGCGATGATCGAGATGACCGGCTGGCAGCAACGACAGACCGGGCAGCGAGGTGTTCAGCAGCAGATCGGCCAGCGGAATGCTCGGGTCGTCGAGATAGTCGGCGACCCCCCGCTCGTCGGCGCTGCTCAGGCCCAGGGTATTGGACATGCTGGGGCGAGCGATGTCCGCATCGACCAGCAGAACCGGGTGCTCGCCACCGATGGCGATGCTGATCGCCAGGTTGATCGAACAGAAGGTCTTGCCTTCGGCGGGCAGTGAGCTCGTCACCATGATCAGCCGGCCGTTGTCGACCACCGGGCGTAGCCGGCCGAAGGCGTTGTCGAGCAGGCGACGCTTGATCAGCCGGAACTCCTGGTGGATCTTGGCGGTCTTGTCGTCCGGCACCAGAAAGCCGCGCACCTTCAGCGATTCGAAGTCGAGCTCGGCTTCGGGGCGTGTCGAGGCAGGACGGCGTGCGGCGTTGCTGGTCTCGACGGGCAGAGCCGGCGTGACGGCCGGTGCTGCCGAATGGGCCCCGTTACTGGCTGACGTCTGTACTGCCGCAACATTCTGGGTGGCCTGAGCCCCCAAGGCCGGCACGGGCGCCGTGCTCGCCACGACGGGAGGACGCTGCACGGGTGCCGGTGCTGCCGATGTCGGGGAGGAGGACGTCGCTGACGCATGCTGGGCACGGCTCTGACGCAGCGCATCGGCCTTGGCGATCTCGGCGCGGATATGGGCTGCAGCCAGCTCATCGGATTCGGCGGCGTCCGTGCTGCTGTTCAGCGACTGCTCGGTCGACAGTGAGGGGATGGTCAGGGGCAGTGTGCCTTTGGTCGGCTGCTGTTCAGCCAGCTTCTCCATGGCACGTTGAATGAGCCTTTTGTTCATGATGCAAGCCCTTGGCTGACAGGCGACTGGGAGACGACCGGCGGCTCGGGGGCAGCCTTGCTGTTGTCGATCACGTAGAACAGGATCAGCACGACAAAGACCAGGGCGTAGGCGGCAGAGACCGCGCCGAAGCCCAGATACTGTCTGCGCAGGCGCCGGTTGGCGGCCGGATCGCGATGCAGGCCCACGGCGCCGAACATCGGCACGTTGATGGCGTGCTTCAGGGCATTGGGGTCGTAGAAGGTCGGGTTCTGCAGCTCGCGGATCAGTGCGACGGCCAGGCCCACGGCAATCGACAGCACGAAGGTGGCGATCAGCAGCAGCGGACGGTTGGGCGATACCGGTTTGGGGCTGACCCGCGGGGGGTCGACCACGCGGAACTCGCGTGCACCGGTGTTCTCCTCGATGCTGCCGGCGAGGCGGGCGGCGTCGCGCCGCTGCAGCAGCTTCTCGTAATTGAGCTTGTTGGAGTCGTAGTCGCGGTTGAGCTGGATGTACTCGGCCTCGACCTTCGGAATCGCCAGGGCGATCTCGCGTGCACGGCGGACCTGCGCTTCGGCTTCGGCGACGCGGGCAGCCAGCGAAGCCACACGTGCGTCGGCTTCGGCCAGGCTCAGCGACATCTCCTGATAGATGCGGTTGGGAATCTTGCCGGGGCCGGGCCGAGAGTCGGCGGGCTTGCGTGCCTCTTCGCGCAGAAGCTCCTCGAGTTCCTTGATCGAGCGACGGGTGTTGATCACATCCGGGTGGGCCTCGGTGTAGCGCACCAGCAGCTCATCGAGCTTCTTGCGGCTGGCTTCCAGCCGACGTTCGGTCTCGGTGGCTCCGCCGATCGCGGCCTGTGTGTTGGCCGAGGAGACGTACTCGGGAATGGCATCCAGTCGGGTGCGGATGGCTGCGCGCGAATTGACGGCCTGACGGTATTCGAGGCGGGCGGTCTGCAGCTCACGCTGAATGTCGGCCGAACGGGACACATAGTCTTGCGCCAGATTCGGCATCACATCGATGTGCTTGATCTTGAACTCTTTGAGCGCAGCTTCGGTTTCGAGCAGCAGTTGCTCGGCCTTGGTAATTTCCTGATCGATGAAGGCGACTGCATGCTGGGTATCGGTGGTCTTGCCGGTCCGCGTGGCCTTCACGAACAGGTCGAGCAGGGTCGTGACGACCTTCAGCGCCGTTTCCTGCGAGGGGTGGCGGTACTCGATGCTGTAGAAGTTGGTGCCGCCGGCCGGCTTGAACTTGATGTTGCGCTCGAGGTTCTGCATCAGCGCTTCACGCCCTTTCTGGGAGTGCACGTCCCGGTCCAGGCCTGTCACCTGCACGATGGTTTCCAGGTTGGGACGGCTGACCAGTGTCCGCGCCATCATCTGGACCTGGTTCTGCACGTTGGGCTGCACGGTCATGCCCTGCATCAGCGGCTGCAGGATCGATTGGGTGTCGACATAGGCGCGAGCCGTGGCCTGATAGTTGCCCGGCAGCACGATCGTGACGATGATGCCCAGCAGGCCGCAGATGGCCGTGGCCATCAGGCCCCAGTACCGGTACTTCCACAGACCGGACAGGTAGCTTTTGTAGGACTTCAGAAGTTCAAGCATGAGGCTTCAGCAAAAAGAAGAGGCCGCCAGCCGTGTGGCGGCCGACGGCTGGGATGGGCTGCTCAGAGGGCGCTCTCGGGGATCATGATGGAATCCCCGGGGGCGATCTCGATGTTGGCGCTCGGGTCGCCACGGGTGAGCAGGTCATCCAGGCGGATGCGATACTGCTTGTTGCTTTCAAGGGGCCGGATCAGCACGGCGCTGTTGCCGCTGGCCTTGCGCGTCAGACCATTGGCCTGGGTCATCACATCAAGCAGGGTCATGCCCCGCTGGTAGGGCACCGAACCGGGGCGCCCCGCCTGGCCGATCACGCGGATCACCGACAGTGGGTCGCCCACCACCCGGATGACGACGACCGAGACGCTCGGGTCCCGGATGTAGGTGCCCAGGCGCTCCTCGATTTCCTGCCCCAGTGCCTGCGGGGTCTTGCCGACGGCCACGATGTCCTTGATCAGCGGCGCCGTGATCTTGCCATCGGGGCGCACCGGCACCTTGACCGACAGATCGGCGTTGCGCCAGACCTTGATGTCCAGTTCGTCGCCTGGACCGATCTGATAGATGTAGTCATGGGCGGGGGCTTTCTGAGGCGCTGGCGGCAACTGGGCACAGGCACCGAGAAGTGCTGCCAGCAGGAGCGTGAACGAGGATCGGATCGTGATCATGGCAATATGAGCGTTGCGTGCCGCCGAGGGGAGTCCCCAAGCCAATGGAACCGTCAGTTTGCCGGTTGCCTGCCCTTTTGCAGCACGCACCCGATGAACTGGCGCAGGAAGTCCCTTGAAAGGCTGGACGGCCAGGAGGGTAACTCTATCGTGCGGGCAGGGTTCTATTCCAACAGAATGATCGGGGTAATGTGAAGAATGGCCGTAACTTTCAATGTTCAGCTGTTTTGATATGTTAATTAGTTGTGCATTCAGTGTGCAGGCAACTGCCGCAGCGACAGTTCTGGCGCCACGCAGAAGGGAGAGAGGGGCCAGGGATCGGGTATTCTGTTGCAAATCCGCATCAGCGCTGTCCGGCGTTCTGATAAGAAATCCCTGAAAAAACGCACCGATAACGGGCAGGGTTGACCGTTATCATCGCAGTTCGATCCATTTGGCGAAATGCTGCCGAGCGCGTGCCGCCACGGATTCGAGCTGCATGTCCGTCGACTCCACCGATCTGGCGCGGGTTGCCGCCGATTCGCGGCACGGTGCAGCAGGCGCCTGTCGGGTGGCTGGGCCTCGCTTTCATGTCGATGAAATCCTTGTCAGGTGCTGCTTTCTGCGCTTTCTCTTCCCGGTAGACAACAAATTATGCAGAATTATGAATTCTCGGCCTATGAGGCGTTCAGCCGGGCGCAATGGGCGCTGTTGCGCTCCAATACACCGCTGACGCTGTCGGAAGAGGATCTGAAAGCGCTGCAGGGAGTGAACGAACAGATCTCGTTGCAGGATGTGGTCGAGATCTATCTGCCGCTGTCCAGACTCCTGAATCTGCATTTCCGTTCGGCCCAGGCCCTGTCTGGTGTACGGGATGATTTTCTGGGTCGCCTGGTCGGGGTGCGCCCCTATGTGATCGGCATTGCCGGCAGCGTGGCGGTGGGCAAGAGCACCTTTGCTCGCGTGCTGCGTGCGCTGCTGGCCCGCTGGCCCGATCATCCCCAGGTGTCGCTGGTGACGACGGACGGCTTCCTGTACCCGAACCGGGTGCTGGAGAAACGGGGGCTGATGAAGCGCAAGGGCTTTCCGGAGAGCTACGACCGCAAGCGGATGATTTCCTTCCTGGCCGCCCTGAAGGCGGGGGAAGCGGTGGTGGAGGCGCCGGTCTATTCCCACCAGGCCTACGACATCCTGCCGGATGTGGTCCAGCGGGTCGAGCAGCCCAACATCCTGATCTTCGAGGGCTTGAACGTGCTGCAGACCGGCGGCGTGGAGCGTCCCGGCGGGCAGGTGCAGAGCGTGACGGTCTCGGACTTCTTCGACTTTTCGATCTATGTGGATGCGCCGGAGGCGGATATCGAGCGCTGGTATCAGCACCGCTTTCTGTCGTTGCAGAAGACCGTCTTTCAGCGCCCGGACTCCTACTTCCATCATTTTCATGATCTGAAAGAGGAGCAGGCGCTGCAGGTGGCCAGTGGCATCTGGCGCGACATCAATCTGCGCAACCTGCGCGAGAACATTGCGCCCACCCGCGAGCGGGCCAATCTGGTGCTGCGTAAACGCTCCGACCACAGCGTCGACGAGATCCTGCTGCGCAAGATCTGAGCGCCTGCGTCCGGCTTGGCGGCCTTGGGGGCGCCGGGGCGGGGGGACGGGCAGCGCGCCCGTCCCGGTGTGCCGATCAGAGCACGATCAGAGCATCTCGACCGCTACTGCAGTGGCTTCGCCGCCGCCGATGCACAGTGAGGCCACGCCACGCTTGCCGCCGCGCTTCTTCAGTGCGCCCAGCAGCGTGACGAGGATGCGGGCGCCGGAGGCGCCGATCGGGTGGCCCAGTGCGACGGCGCCGCCGTTGACGTTGACCTTCTCATGCGGGATGTTGTGGTCCTTCATGGCGGCCATCGTCACTACGGCAAAGGCTTCGTTGATCTCGAAGAGATCGACATCCTCGGTCTTCCAGCCGGTTTTCGCGTAGAGCTTCTCGATGGCGCCGACCGGGGCGGTGGTGAACCATTCCGGCTCCTGCGAGTGGGTGGCGTGGGCGACGACGGTGGCGATCGGTTTCAGACCGAGCTGATCAGCGGTCGAACGGCGCATCAGCACCAGCGCGGCGGCTCCGTCGGAGATCGACGACGAGGTGGCGGCGGTGATAGTGCCATCCTTGGCGAAGGCCGGGCGCAGGTTCGGGATCTTGGCCGGGTCGACCTTGAAGGGGCTTTCGTCCTTGTCGATGACGGTATCGCCCTTCTTGCCGGCGATGGTGATAGGCGCGATTTCCCAGGCGAAGTCGCCGTTCTCGTTGGCGGCGCGGGCGCGGCGCGAGGACTCGATCGCGTAGGCATCCTGCGCCTCGCGGGTGAATTCATACTTGCTGGCGCACTTCTCGCCGAACTGGCCCATCGACATGCCGCCGCCATTGGGCATCTTGGTGTAGGCGTCTTCCAGGCCGTCGAGCGCCATGTGATCGAACAGCGTGCCGTGGCCATAGCGGTAGCCGCTGCGACCCTTGGCCACCAGATAGGGGGCGTTCGACATGCTCTCCATGCCGCCAGCGACCACGATGTCCTGGCTGCCGGCCTTCAGCAGATCGTGGGCCAGCATCACGGTCTTCATGCCCGAGCCGCAGACCTTGTTCAGTGTGGTGGCACCGGCAGACTGGGGCAGGCCGGCTTTCAGCGTGGCCTGGCGGGCCGGGGCCTGGCCCATCCCGGCGGGCAGCACGCAGCCCATCAGCACCTCCTGCACCTGCTCGGGTTTCAGACCGGCGCGCTCGACGGCTGCCTTGATGGCGATGGCGCCCAGTTCGGGCGTAGGCAGGCCGGACAGCGAGCCGAGCATGGCGCCGATCGGTGTGCGCGCCGCCGAAACAATGACGATGGGATCATTGGCATTGGTCATGCATATCTCCGTGAGGATCGTTAGGACCGTTGGGTCGTTGTCGTATCAGTGCCATCATCTTCCCGAGGGAAGCGCAGCTTGGTCGGATAGGGAAAAACATCATCAAGTATGCCGCGTCTGATGCGTTCCTGCTTGTCCTGCCAGTAGGCGGGGTCGAGCAGATCGGCGTGATACTTCATGAAGGGACCGCGGATGCGAGGGTTGCCCAGCAGGAAGGTGCCGAATTCCTCCGGGAACACGTCGTTCGGCGCGACGGGATACCAGGGCTCGGATGCCATCTCGTCCTCGGGGGTCCGCGGCTCGGGCACCTTGCGGAAGTTGCAGTCGGTCAGGTAGAGCACCTCGTCGTAGTCATAGAAGACCACGCGCCCCTGGCGGGTGACGCCGAAGTTCTTGTAGAGCATGTCGCCGGGGAAGATGTTGGCGGCCACCATGTCCTTGATCGCCCGGCCATACTGCTTGATGGCGAAGTCGCGTTCTTCCTCGCTGGCCTGCTCGATGTAGAGGTTGAGCGGTACCATCCGGCGCTCGATGTACAGGTGGCGGATGATGATCCGGTCGCCCTCATCGATGATCAGCGAGGGCGCGGTGTCCTGCAGCTCCTGCAGCAGCTCGGCCGACATCCGGTGCTTGGGGAAGGGGACATCCGAATACTCCCAGGAGTCGGCCATCCGGCCCACGCGGTCGTGGGCTTTCACCAGCTGATAGCGGTCCTCGATGTACTCCCGCGAGATGTCCTTGCGTCGCTTGTCCTTGATGAATTTGAAGACGTAGGGGAAGGAGGGCAGGGTGAACACGCCCATCACCAGCCCCTTGATGCCGGGGGCGATGATGAAATGGTCGGTGGATTCGTGCAGGTGCTGCAGCATGTCGCGGTAGAACAGCGTCTTGCCCTGCTTGTGCAGCCCCAGCATGGTGTACAGCTCGGAGGGCGGCTTGGTGGGCATCAGCGACTGCAGAAAGCGCACATAGGCCGATGGCACGGCCATGTCGACCATGAAATAGGCGCGCGAGAAATTGAACAGCGCCTCGATGCCCTCGACATCGGTCAGCACGGCATCGATGAATACCTTGCCCTGACTGTCGCGCAGCAGCGCCAGCGCAAAGGGGGTCAGCTCGCCGTCGTTGATGATCCGGCCGATCAGGTAGGCGGCCTTGTTGCGGTAGAACAGCGAGCGCAGCACATGCACCTGACAGTCCAGCGACGGATGTGCTTCGGTGCCGAACAGGTTGGGGCGGGCGTCGATCACCCGCTGCAGATCCTGCTCGATGTCCTGGTAGCCGCAGGCGATGCCCATGTCGATGAGCACCCTGCGCAGCAGATTCTTCCACTGACTCTGTTCGGGGTAGTAGACCCGGAACGAAGGGGGAGTCGCATCCAGGTGCTCGGTCGAGACCGCCGGGCGCACGAAGATGAAATCGTTGTGGAAATACTGTCGGGCCAGCAGGCGGGTGCTGACGGTGTTGAAGAAGGACTCGGCCAGCTCGGGTTGCTGGTGCTCGGACAGCAGCAGCACATAGTGCTGCTTGACCGCCGCCCAGGTGTCGTCCTCTTTGAGTCGCTCGGTGTCGAACTGTGCCCGCAGGGTTTCGACCGCCTCGCGGGCACGCTGATCGTAGAAGGTGATGCGTTCGGTGGCCAGTTGCCGCATCCGGTGCCAGGCGCCCGCCTCGAAACAGCTCTTGGCCTGCTGCGCGTTGTAGCGGAACAGCGCGTAGTGTCGATTGAAGCCGGCCAGAATGGTGCGGGCGAGCGATGCCGGCAGGCTTTCTGCCGTCAGATCAGGGGGGACGCCGGGGGCTGGTCGAGCAGTGGGCCGGGGGTGCGAGGTTCTGTGCATGGACCCTATCTTAACGTCCGCATTCCGTCGAAAAGACAGACCCTCAGAGAAAACCCCAGGGTTGGCAGCATTGGGCTGTTGCATGGCGGATGCAGCCCGACCATTGATCCGGGCAGAAAAACCGGGAATCGGGCGTGGCTGTCGTGGGGGGCGGGCCTGCCTCGATACTGGCTCCCTTGGATCCTTTGAACCTGTCCTTGCCTGAGAGCGTGCGCCGAGCGAGCGCCCGTTCCGGGGAGACCGTTGCAGGATTGCTTTCCCTTCGATGCCGGTTCGGGCCTGTCCCCGATGTCCCGAGCCGCATGCTGCCCCATGAGTAGTGCCATGAGAACCGACCGACAATACCGTCTGATTACCCGCTCCGATTTCGATGGCTTGGTGAGTGCCGCGATGCTGCGCGACATCGGCCTGGTGGATTCGGTGCTGTTCGTGCATCCGAAGGATGTGCAGGATGGCAAGGTGCCGGTGGGCAAGGATGACATTCTGGTCAACCTGCCCTATGTGGCGACGGCGGGGCAGGTCTTCGACTACCAGGCGCCGGGTGCGCGCCGGCTGCCCAAGGTCGGTCATCACAACCTGATCATGGGCGTGGGCGAAAGATCGGTGTCCCGGGTGATCTTTGACCACTTCGGCGGAGCCGCCATGTTCCCGAGGGTGTCGACGGCGCTGCTGGAGGCAGCGGACAAGGCCGGCAGCGCTGCCTATTCGCTGGCCGATGTGCTGCATCCGCGTGATTGGACGCTGTTGAGCTTCCTGACCGATCCGCGTACCGGGCTGGGGCGCTTCAAGGATTTCGGCATCTCGAACCTGCAGCTGATGATGATGCTGGTGGATGCCTGCCGTTCGATGGACATCGGTCGCATTCTGGCGCTGCCCGACGTGGCGGCCCGCGTGCACCGCTATCACGAGCACGAATCGCTGGCGGTCGAGCAGATCCGGCGCTGCGCACGGATGGAAGGGCAGACCGTGGTGCTGGACCTGCGCAACGAGCCGATCATCTATGCGGCCAACCGTTTCCTGATCTATGCGCTGTTCCCCAATTGCAGCATGTCGGTGCATGTGATGTGGGGGCGTGAGAAGAGCAATACCGTGTTTGCCGTGGGGCGCTCGATCTTCAACAGCGAGGCGACGGTGGACGTGGGGGATCTCTGCACCCGCTTCGGCGGCGGTGGCCACCAGTTTGCGGGCACCTGCCAGATCGGCAACGATTGGGCTGATCAGCGTCTGGCGGAGGTGCTGGCCCGGATCGAGAAGGTCCAGGCCAAGGCCCAGGCCCGGAGCGCCCATCACGATTGAGCGGGCTCCGCCTGCGCGGAGCCTCCTTCGCCGGGAGGGATGAGGCGGGAGCCCGTGAAGGCTCCCGTCAGGGATCGACGATCAGAACCGATAGCTGAGGTTCAGGCGGACATCGCGGCCCGGCTCGGGCAGGCTGTTGATGCCGGCGCGCTGGCTGTGGCTCTTGTAATACTTGTCGAAGACGTTGTTGATCGACAGGTTCACATTCAGATCGTCCCGGTTGAAGGGCTTCCAGTTGGCGTAGAGATCGTTGACGCCGTAGCCGATGCGATTGACCATCTCGGCCGTTGTGGCACCCGAGCCACGGGTGGAGGGCACATAGCCTGCGCTCTCGACGAAGCGGCCACGCCAGCCGATTTCCACATTGGGATTCTCGAAGCGATAGGCCAGGCCCGTCGTCCAGGTTCGACCGACCGGAATCGCCGTGGTCGCCGAATCCGCCACCTCGCCATCCAGCCGCGGCTTGCTGTAGGCCACGCCGATGCGGGTGGTCCAGCCGCCGGTGTTGTAGGCCGCATTCAGTTCATAGCCGTGGTTCTTCAGCGTACCGCTGTTGAACAGA
>JBHADS010000246.1:0-4814 GCA_041855185.1 Lautropia sp.
ATTCCAGTTGCTTCAGTGCCTGCGGGCGGGGCAGATCCAGGTCGATCAGCGTTTCGATCGTGCCGTTGATCACCGTCAGCGGGGTGCGCAGCTCGTGCGAGACGTTGGCCACGAAATCCCGCTGCATGGCTTCCATGTTGTGCCGTTCGGTGATGTCGGAGCAGATCAGCAGGCGCCAGGCTTCCGGGGTCAGCATCACCCGCAGCATGAAGACCCGGCCAGGATGGTCGGGCAAAGCCAGTGTCAACGGCGTCTCGAACTGGCCTGCGTTCAGATAGCGGATGAACTCGGGCGTCCGGATGAAGTGGTCGATCGGCCGGGGCTCGTCGGGCAGCTTCAGCATCTCGGCCGCCGCGCGGTTGCGCCAGTGCATCTGCTTGCGGTCATCCAGCACGATCAGCGCGTCGGGCAGCAGGTCGACGGCGATGCGCAGCTGCTGGCGGTCCAGCTGCACCAGATTCCGCTCCTGCGTCGCCTCGCGCAGCTGCATCCGCAGCAGATCGAAGACCGCGCGCCAGCGTCCCCAGCCTGCCGGCAGACCCTCGCGCCGTGGATGGGTCGCCCAGCGGTGCAGCACCTGCAGATGCCAGGCGTGAAAGAGCGCGTGCAGCAGCAGACAGGCGCCGAGCCAGAGCAGTGCGCCACCCGGGGCGTCGCGCGCATACAGAATCGCTGCGATGGCCAGCGCGGCCGCCAGCAGCGCCAGCGAAGGCCAGACCGGGCGCTTCATTCGCTGGGAATCGCCGGTCGCATCCGGTAGCCGCCCCCCCGGACGGTTTCGATCAGCCGATCGTGGCCGCTGCCCTGCAGCGCCAGCCGCAGCCGGCGGATGTGCACGTCGATGGTCCGTTCCTCGATCGTCGAATCATTGCCCCAGACCGTATCCAGCAGCTGTGCCCGGGAGCGTACCCGGTCGGGGTGCTCCATCAGATGCTGCAGCAACCGGTACTCGGTCGGCCCGAGCTTCAGCGGCTGGCCGTGGGCGAGCACCCGGAAATTGTCGGCTTCCAGTTGCAGACCGTCGATTTCGAGGATCGCCGATCCCTGGGCGCTGCCATCGGTGCCTGCCCGGCGCAGCAGCGCCCGGATGCGGGCCAGCAGCTCGCGCGGCGAGAAGGGCTTGCTCAGATAGTCATCCACGCCGGCGTCGAAACCGTAGAGCCGGTCGCCTTCCTGGCTGCGGGCCGTCAGCATGATGATCGGAAGATCCTGGGTCGTCGCCTGCGCACGCAACTGGCGAACCAGGTCGGTGCCCGGCATGTCGGGAAGCATCCAGTCCACCACCAGCAGGTCCGGCAAGCGTTCGCTCATCTGTCGTATCGCTTCGGCAGCGCTGGCCGATTCGATGACGGAGTGGCCGGCGTGCTCCAGGTTGAGCACCAGCAGCTCACGGATGGCGGCTTCGTCTTCGACGATCAGAATACGGGCGGGCGTAAAGGGTGGGGCGCTCATGCGTGTGTGGATTGTCCCGGTCCAGCGGGAACTCGTGGTCGGCGGCCGGGTGCCGGGGCCGTGTCCGGGCGCACATGCGCGGGCAAAGATCGCAACCATACGGCAGGAGATCACCGACGCAGCCATGTGCTTATGCAACAATAACAAGTTATGGCCAAGAACACACTTTTAGTCACCGGCGGCGCCGGTTATATCGGTTCCCACACCGTGGTCGAATTGCTCGATGCGGGTCACGATGTGGTGATTCTCGATGATTTCAGCAACAGCACGCCCAAGGTGGTCGACCGGATCGCCGAGCTGAGCGGTCGCCGGCCCATCGTGGTAGAAGGCGACATCGCCGACCGGGCGCTGCTGCGGCGGCTGCTTGCCGAGCATCCGATCGATGCCACCGTCCACTTCGCCGGTTTCAAGGCCGTGGGCGAGTCCGTCGCCAAGCCGCTCGCCTACTACCGCAACAACGTCAGCGGCACGATCGTGCTGCTCGAATGTCTCGAAGAAGCGGGCGTGCGGCGCTTCGTGTTCAGCTCCTCGGCCACGGTCTATGGCGACCCGGCCTCGGTGCCCATCCGCGAAGACTTCCCCACCGGGGCCACCAACCCCTACGGGCGCACCAAATGGCATATCGAGCACATGCTGAACGATCTGGCGGTGGCCAACCCGGCCTGGGCCATCGGCATCCTGCGCTACTTCAACCCGGTCGGCGCCCATCCTTCCGGCCGCATCGGTGAAGATCCCAAGGGCATCCCCAACAACCTGATGCCCTTCGTCACCCAGGTGGCGGTCGGCAAGCGGCCGATGCTGTCGGTCTTCGGTGGCGACTACCCGACGCCGGACGGAACCGGCGTGCGCGACTACATCCATGTCGTCGATCTGGCACTGGGCCATCTGGCCGCGCTGGAGCGGGTCATCGCCGAGCCCGGCGCCTGGACGGTCAACCTCGGCACCGGCAAGGGCTATTCGGTGCTCGATATCGTCAAGGCTTTCGAGCGGGCCAGCGGCCGGCAGATTCCCTATCAGATCGTGGCACGCCGTCCCGGCGATGTCGCGCAGTGCTACGCCGATCCGGCGCAGGCCGCCGCGCTGCTGGGCTGGCGCGCCGAGCGCGATCTGGATCAGATGTGCGCCGACAGCTGGCGCTGGCAATCCCAGAACCCGGAAGGGTACTGAGCAGCCCCCCCCCCGCCGGACGCTTCCGGTCGGGGCGCCTTTCTTGTCAGAGCGGGCCTTCGGGTCTGTTTCGATTGCGGCCGGTTTTTCTGTCGCTGCCGGCGCCTGTGCGCTGCCGGCCCCGCGCCTGGCTGCATGTTCGGCTGTCTGTCGTGGCCTGCTTCTGCTGACCCGTGCGCAGCGGGTGCATTGCCTCTGCTCGTCGCCAGCAGCGCGCCCCTCGTGCAGCGGCTTCGGGGTCTTTCCGGGCCGCTGTCGAATCGACCGTTATAATCAAACACGGTCGCCCCACTTTTCGACTCGTTTTCACTTCATCAACCGGGGCGGCATATTCGTGCCGGATATCGGTCCCCCAAGACCATCCTTCAGGCGTTCGCAGCCTGATCCGTCCGGCTTTTCCGGCAGCGCTGGCGCGCGTGATGTCTGGCGTCGCAATGCGCCCGATGCGTGCAGGTGCACATGAATCGCACCATTTGCGCCAGTGCCGCCTTTAGTTTGTGTCGGTCCCCAACCGAGCCTATCCTGCGCGACCAGCGGTCGCCGCCTTGCTCATTTCGGGCTTTTTTCTGCGTTTTTTCGTTGCCCGATGACCGACCGGTGGGTTGATGCCCTGCATCGGCCATGATTCTCGCGTCACTTCGTGTGTGTCATGGCATGCCCGCGTTCATGAGGAGAAATTCTGTCATGTTCCATTCCACGGTCCATAAAAATAAATTTGCCGGCAAATTATCTGTTTCCGAGGCCGGCGTTCTGTCACGTGGTGCGGGTGCGCTTCGGCTGGTGGGAGGGCTGCTTGCGGCGGCCGCGCTGGCTGTGGCCACGCCTACGGTGGTGAAGGCCGAAGCATCCGCGCCAAAATGCGAAGTCAACCATCCGGTGCGCTTCGGCGGCATGAACTGGGAGTCCAATCTGGTGCTGACCGAGGTCGAGCGCCGGATCATCGAGGCAGGCTATGGTTGCAAGACCGAGGTGCTGCCGACCGAGACCCTGCCGGCTCTGGCTGCGCTCGAACGGGGCGATCTTGATGTCATCACCGAAGTCTGGCAGAACAGCATTGCCGAGCCCTGGGCCAAGGCACTGGCCACGGGCAAGGTGAAGTCGATCGGCAATGTGTTCACCGGCTTCGAGGGCTGGTACATCCCGCGTTACACCGCCGAGAAACTGCCCGAGCTGAAGAAGCTGGCCGATCTGCCGCGCTTCAAGGAAGAGTTCCTCGACCCCGAGGACCCTGCGAAGGGGCGTTTCTATGGCTGCCCGGCCGGCTGGGGATGTGAGGTCGTGATCTCGCAGATCTTCAAGGCCGATCCGAAGCTGGCGGAAGCATTCAACATGTATTCCCCTGGCACTGGCGCTGCGCAGAAAGCGGCCATCATGACGGCCTACAAGCGCAAGCGCAACATCGTCTTCTACTACTGGGGGCCGACGCCGCTGGCCGGAACCACCGAGCTCGTGCGTCTGGAGTTCCCGCCGCATGATGCGAAGAAGCAGCAGTGTCTGACCGATGCGAAGTGCGCCAACCCCGAAGTGGTCGACTACCCCGAGAATCCGGTCCTGACCGGCGCCAATACCCAGTTCATCAAGCGCGCGCCGCAGCTGGTCGGCTTCCTGGGCAAGGTCTCGGTTCCGACCGAGGTGGTCAACGCCACGCTGGCGCAGATGGAAGAGAACGATCTGGATCCGACCGCCACCGCCGACTGGTTCCTGAAGAACCAGCAGCAGGTCTGGAGCAGCTGGGTGCCGGCCGAGGTGGCCGAGCGCGTCAAGGCCAGCCTGTGAGGAACGCCGATGTTTCCTGAAGTCTTTTCATCGGCAGGCTTGAGAAAAGCCATCGATCAGTTCGTTGACTATCTGGTCACGAACTATGCCGATACGCTGGAAGCGATGTCGGCGCCCTTCCTGAAGGCGCTGGTCTGGCTCGAACAGCTGCTGCGCACCTCGCCGTGGTGGAGCATCGTGCTGGCCGTGGTCGTGGTGGCCTGGCTGGTCAGCCGCAGGCTGGTGCTCAGTCTGGCGATGGGCGCGCTGCTCTGCGTGCTCGGTCTGCTGGGCCTCTGGGATGCCGGGATGCAGACGCTGGCGCTGATGCTGCTGGCAACGGCGCTGTCGGTGATGATCGGCATCCCGATCGGCATTCTGATGGCGCGGGTCGACTGGCTGCGTGCCGTGCTGCTGCCCCTGCTCGACGTGATGCAGAC
>JBHADS010000247.1:0-2920 GCA_041855185.1 Lautropia sp.
ATCGACAGCGACACCAGCCAGGACAAGGGCGTGGGATCGAAACGCTCGGGATGGGCGAGCAGCAGATTGATCCGCTCGGCCAGTTCCTCGCTGCGCTCGTCGCAGGAAGGATCGGAGCGCAGCGCACCGGACAGCGCCTCTTCCATGAACAGCACAGCGGTCGCCACTTCGATGGCCAACAGTTCGGCACCTTCCGGTGTCTGCTCGGCCAGCGCCGCCGGCATCGTCGCCAGCGTCTTGCCCAGCATCGCCAGACCCTTGTAATGGGTACTGTCCAGCGCCCGATTCAGCTCTGCCATCGTTTCGGCAAACTGCGCCTCTTCCTGGCGCGCACCGCTGACGATCTTCTCCCACGAGCGGCGCACCTGCGCCAGCGCCTCGCGTGCGAGCTTCAGCGTCTCGGGATCTGCCAGACCATAGCGCGGCCGCTCGTAGTCGGCGGGCACACTCGCCTTCAGGTGGAAATGCCGACGCACCTCCTCGACCATCGCCGAACCCGGACCCGCCTTGGCCAGCAGCAGCAACAGCTCCTTGATGAACTGCGACGGCACCTGCGTATGTTGCGAGAACAGGTGCCGGTTCATGATGTTGATGCGCCCCACCGCCCGACGGCTGCTCAGGTCCACCGGCAGCGCACCAGCCTTCATGCCATCGAGCAAGGCCAGCGACAGCCAGTAGAACAGGCGCGCATCCTCGTGCGGCTGGGTGCGCACCAGCCGGCTCATCGCTTCGTGCAGCGACTCGATGGCACTGGCGACGTTCTCACCCCGGATCAGCGCCGGCAGCGCGCGCTCGAAGCCCCGGCAGGCCGAGCGTGCGCGTTCGTCCCGGTCCGGACTGTTCGATACGTTGTTGCGCACCGACGCGGGCAGTGCACGATCGAGATCGACCTCGAACAGCACCGTCGGATCGGGGGCCATCTGCTTTCTCAGGGCGACCAGATCGCGGTAGTACGGAAACAGCACCAGCACCGGCACCATCACGCCGTTCTGCTGCAGATCCTCCAGATACTCGATGACGGCGCGCATCACCCATTTGAGGGTGCCTGCCGCCGCCTCGTCCAAGGCCAGCGTGCCGGTCTCGAAGGCTTCCAGTACCAGCTCCGCTTCCTGCGTCAGTGCCGTCACGCCGGCCACACCGGCCACCTGCAGCGCGCCGTGGGTCTGATGCAGATGCAGACGGGCCCGCTTGATCGCATCCGTTCCACCGGGTGGCCCGCTCAACTGCTCGTCCAGCGCCCCCGCTACGCGCTGCAGGGATTCACGAATCTCCGGCACGCACCAGGACAGGGTCATCAAGTCCACACTATTGCTGTTTTCCACCGATCAGCCTCTTCATCTAAATCGAGACGCATCGGCCTGCGCATGACAGACCGATGCCCTCTTCCACCCTCAGTTCACCCGGAACCGTGCCACCGAGTTCTTCAGTTCTCTGGCCAGCTCGGAGAGCTGCAGAATGGAACCTGCCGTCTGCTGGGTTCCTTCGTTGGTCTGACTGTTGACCAGCAGAATCCGCTGGATGCTCTGCGCCACCGAGGAGGCGGAAGCCGCCTGGTTCTCGGTCGTCTTGGAGATGCGCATGATCAGATCCGCCAGTTCCTGCGACACCTGACCGATGCCAATCAGCGCCATGCCGGCCTCGTCCGAAAGCTTGGCGCCGCGCACTACACCCTGGGTGCTGCGCTCCATCGCCGCCACCGCATCGTGGGTGTCGGTCTGGATCGCCTTGACCAGGGCGGAGATCTGCCGCGTGGCTTCGGCCGAACGCTCAGCCAGCCGCTGTACCTCCTCGGCCACCACCGTGAAGCCACGCCCGGCCTCGCCGGCCGATGCCGCCTGGATCGCCGCGTTCAGCGCCAGCACGTTGGTCTGCTCGGTGATATTGGAGATCAGCTCGACGATCTCGCCGATTTCCTGGCTGGACTCGCCCAGACGCTTGATCCGCTTGGCAGTGTCCTGGATCTGCTCGCGGATGCCACCCATGCCGGCGATGGCGTTCTGCACCGCGTCCCGGCCGCGGCTGGCCGCCGACAGCGACTGCCGTGCGACCTCGGCCGATTCGGATGCGGAGGCCGACACCTGCTTGATCTGCGCCGCCATGTTCAGCACGGCCTCGCCGGTTTCACGGATCTCGCGCGATTGCTGTTCGCTGACGGCCTGCAGATGCGAGGCCGTCACCTGCGCGCTGTCCGAGGCTTCGGCCACCGCTTCGGCGGTCCGGTTGATCCGGCCCACCAGGCTGCGCAGCTCCTCGACCGTATAGTTGATCGAATCGGCAATGGCGCCGGTGATGTCGTCCGACACCGTGGCCTGCACCGTCAGGTCGCCATCGGCCACGTTCTGCAGTTCATTCATCAGGCGCAGAATCGCCGCCTGATTCAGATCGTTGATCCGGCTGGCCTCCTGCTCCATGCGTTCGGCCTCCAGGCGCTTGTCGATCGAGCGGACGGCCTGCAGCTTGGAGTCATCGTAGTACGCTTTGCACAGCAGCAAGAGCGACAGCACGGCCGCCGACGCGAAGCCCAGAATCGCCCACTGCACCGAGGATTGGCGATTGCGCCGCTCCACCAGCTGCCCGCGAATCTGTGTGGCCTGGGTCGTCAGCTCGTCGCTGCGATTGAACACGGCCAGACCGGCGGCACGTGCGTTCTCGAGTGCCGGCAGCGCCTGCTGGGCCTGCAGCGACAGATGAATGAAACTGTCAGCCAGCGAATCATTCCGGCGCAGCGCCTCCCGGGCCTCGACGCTGCGCAACGGTCCGACGCCGCGCGCCGCATCGCCCTTGATGGCGGCTTCACGCCAGATCGCAAAGCCTTCGATGGCATTGGCCAGCACCACGGCATCGCGGCGATGGAATTCACTGCTGTCGCGCATCCGGATGATTTCGCCGACGACGGTGCGCACCTGGCTGTTCAGGCGGG
>JBHADS010000248.1:0-2812 GCA_041855185.1 Lautropia sp.
GACCGGCGTCGTCAACAGGAAAGCCAGAATCCAGGCCGCCAGACCGAAACCGGTCCGGATGAACCCCCGCCAGAGTCCCAGGCCGGTGGAAATCAGCAGGGACAGCACGATGAACCAGTCCCAGATCGTGGCGCTGGCGGTGTAGGTGGAAAGCATGTCGATCCGGCGCCTTCAGGCGTAGAAAGGTTGCGGGTGCATCGGCATCGGCGTCATCGGCATCAGAGCGCGATCAGCGCCGCCGTGACACCGGCCCGCTTCAGCGTCTGCTGGGCCTGCTCGGCCGCCTCGCGCGAATCGAAGGGGCCGATCCGCACCCGAATCCAGTCGCCATTGGCGGTCTTGACCGTCTCGTGATAGGCGGTCATGCCGGCCTTGCCGACCCGATCCGAGGCCAGACGGGCGCTCTTGACGTTGCTGTAGGCGCCGACCTGCAACAGAAAACGCCGGTTCTGGCGCTCGCCCGGACGCGCTGCCCCCCCGGTGCCGGGATTGACCTGATCGATCAGTCGTGCGAGCACATCGGGCGGCTCGGAAGGCGGTGCCGGAGGCCGTGCAGGCGGCAGTACGGGCCGTGGGGGCGTCCCGGGCGTCGCAGCGCCATGCTGGGGCTGACGGCCACCTGCCGCGCCCGGTGACATGGCGGGCGGCTGTCCGGGCGGCGCGGGCACGGCGGCAGGCGGCTGCCCTTCGAGGCTGGGCGCCGTCGGCACATGCCGATCCTCCAGCATCACCAGACGATCCGGCACGTTCGGCTCGGGCTCGCCCGGCGGCGGTGGCGGCGGAGGCATGCCGCGTTCGTCGAGCGGCATGTCCTGATCGGCTTCGGCCAGGCGCAGCGGCAAGGCGCGCTCGGCGTTGCGCGGCTCGGATTCGAGCAGCATCGGCACCACGATGGCGGCCAGCAGGCACAGCGCAACCGCCCCCACCAGCCGGTGCCGAGCCTTTTTCTTCTCGGCAAGCGCGGCGTCCGAACCGTCGCTGCCTATCCGGGATTTCTGACGTGACATCAGTGAGTGGGGCGCAATGCAGTCAAATCTTCTCGGGCGGCCGGCATCGCCAGAGCCACCGTGAGAAAGGAACCGAAGACGATGATTCTATCATCCGCGTCCGCCGTCAGCCGGGCGGTGCGCAGCGCCTCGGCGGGCGTGCCACCGATGCGCACACTGCGCTCGATGCCCTGGCGACGGTCGACCTGATCCTCGATGCCGGCGGCGCGCAGATGCGCCACCAGCGCCTCGGCCGAAGCGCCCCGGGGGCCGGGCAGGTCGCAGCAGATCCAATGATTGATTCGGGTTGCCAAGTGCTTGATCACAGCCTGGATATCCTTGTCGGTCAACATGCCAAACACGGCATAGGTTGCCGGAAAGAAACCCATGTGATCGAGGTTGTGCGCCAGATGGCCAGCGGCATGTGGGTTGTGCGCCACATCGAGGATGACAGCCGGTCGGCCGGGGATCACCTGGAAGCGCCCGGGGATGTCGACCAGCGACAGCCCCTTGCGGATGTCCTGGGCGCTGACCGGCAGCTGTTCACGCATCGCCTGCAGTGCCGCCAGCACCCCCGAGGCATTGAGCAGCTGGTTGGCGCCACGCAAGGCCGGATAGGCCAGACCCGCCCGGCGCTGGCCGCGCCCGCTCCAGGCCCACTGCTGACGATCGCCCGCATAGTTGTAGTCGCGGCCGAACAGCCAGAGATCGGCCCCGATCTTCTCGGCGTACTCGACGAGGCTTTCGGGCGGATGCGGATCGCTGCAGATGGCGGGCCGCCCCGGGCGGAAGATGTGCGCCTTCTCCAGCCCGATCTGCTCGCGGCAATTGCCCAGCCATTCGGCGTGGTCGATGTCGACCGAGGTCACGATCGAGCAATGGGCATCGATCAGGTTGATCGCGTCCAGGCGCCCGCCCAGCCCCACTTCCAGGATCACGGCGTCCAGCGGCGCCTCGGCAAAAGCCAGCAGCGTCACCAGGGTCGTGAACTCGAAATAGGTCAACGAGACATCGCCCCGCGCCAGCTCGACCCGCTCGAACAGCGGCAGCAGCGCCTCGTCGGTCAGCGTCTCGCCATTGATGCGCACCCGCTCGTTGAAATGCAGCAGATGCGGCGAGGTGTGGCAGCCCACCCGGTAGCCCGCGGCCAGCAGGATCGATTCGAGCATCGCGCAGGTGGAGCCCTTGCCGTTGGTGCCCGCCACCACGAAATGCACACCCGGCAGCCGGATGTCCAGTCGCCGGTAGACCTCGCCGATGCGCTCCAGACCCAGATCGATCGGACGGGCGTGACGCGACTCCAGCAAGGACAGCCATTGCGTCAGGGTGGTTGGCAGCGTAAACGCGCTCATGTATCGACAGACTCCTGCAACGTATCCCGCAGGCGGGCGGGTCGCCCTCGCAGCCGAGGGCGGGATGGGGGTTGGCCGGACCGGGCATCGGCAGGCGCCCCGTCGGGGCGGCCGGCCAGAAGCCCCGAGCGGCCGGATCGATCAGCCGCCGTCCCGGGACGGAACAGGCTGGGCTGGCCGCTCAGGCGTGGCTGTGCGGCTCGGCCGCCTGCTCGGCCTCGGGCTGCTCCTGACGCACCGGCGGCGGCAGCTTCTGCAGCAACGCCGCCAGGCTGGCCAGCGTCATGCGCATCTGACTGCGGTGCACGATCATGTCGATGGCGCCCTTCTCCAGCAGGAACTCGGCCCGCTGGAAGCCTTCGGGCAGCTTCTCGCGCACGGTCTGCTCGATCACGCGCGGACCGGCAAAGCCCACCAGCGCATTCGGCTCGGCGATCACCACATCGCCCAGGAAGGCGAAGCTGGCCGACACGC
>JBHADS010000249.1:0-2928 GCA_041855185.1 Lautropia sp.
AGCGCCGTTGCTGGCCTCGATCGGCCTCGACAGCGAGATGGTGCGTGCGCTCTGTGTGATGGCGATCGGTGCGGGCGCGATGACGGTCTCGCACGCCAATGATTCCTTCTTCTGGGTCGTCACCCAGTTCTCGCGGATGAGCGTGGCGCAGGCGCTGCGTGCCCAGACCGCGGCCACTGCCGTGCAGGGGATCAGCGCAATCCTCTTCATCTGGCTGCTGAGCCTGGTGCTGCTGTAGGAATCTGGCCGTTCCGGCTGCCGCAGCCTGGGCTGCGGTGGCGCGAGTGGCGGCGGCGCCGGGGCGGTCAAAGCCACGAATGGCACCGGGTGACGGGCTCCTCCGCAGAGGAAGCACCGCTGCGCCTTCCGCTCAGCGGCGGACGTAGCGCTCCCGCCATTGCTGGGTGGCTTCCTGCAGCCAGCGTGCCGGGTCCCGGCTGGCCGGCGGTTGCAGCGCCAACGCCCGAGCCGCTGCATCAAGAATGACGGCCGCATCGGTCTGCCCCGAGTCATCGATGGCGGGGGCGCCGTTCTGCTTGGAGAGCTTCTGTCCGTTGTCGCCCATCAGCAGGGGCAGATGCAGGTAGCGTGGGCTGGGATAGCCCAGCGCCTGTTGCAGCTGCATCTGACGCCCGGTAGAACTCAGCAGGTCGGCGCCGCGCACCACGTCGGTGACACCGGCCTCGGCATCGTCGACCACCACCGCGAGCTGATAGGCCCAGACGCCATCGGCTCGACGTAATACAAAATCACCGCAATCCTGGGCGGGGTGCTGCCGCTGCGGCCCCAGCCAGCGATCCTCGAAATCGATGGGGCCGTCCAGGGTCCGGAAGCGCCAGGCGCGTGCCTGCCGGCCCGGCGCGAGGCCGTGACGACAGGTGCCGAGATAGGGGGTCTCATCACTGTGAACAGGGGGGCTTGCTGCGGTTGACGGGCCACCGGGAAGAGAGGAGGCCGCAAGTGCGTCGTGATGTCCCGGCGCAGTTCCGGGTGTCCACGGTGCTCCCTCGTGAGATTTCTGCATTCTGCATACTGAATCCAGAATGATTTGTGCCCTTTTCTTGTCCCGCGCCGCGTGATGAGGGCTTGTTTCGAGCGTGCGGGGCGTCCCGGTGCTGCACGTTTCGGCTCGCAGGGCGCGGCGCTGCCGTTCCTGCTGCCACGCTTCGGCGATCTCGCGGCGGGTGCAGGCACAGCCGTACAGACGCCCCTCGCGCTTCAGGCGATCGAAGGCCGCTTGATAGCGGTCGACCCGTGCCGATTGATACCAGGGGGGCGCGTCCCAGTGCAGGCCCAGAAAGCGCAGCTGGTGGCGAATGCGGATGTCCGAGCCGGGTTCGACGCGCGGCGGGTCGATGTCTTCGATGCGCAGCAGCCACAGACCGTCGTGGGCCCGGGCGTCCAGGTAACTGGCCAGCGCCGCCACGATCGAGCCGGCGTGCAGGGGGCCGCTGGGCGAGGGGGCAAAGCGGCCGATGTAGGTGGCTTGGGTGCGCGAGGGGGCGAGCGGAGCCGGCCCGGGCCTGCCCGCTGAGGCGTGTTCCGGGGGCTGCGCCTGCCTGTCGAGAGAGGGCCAGCGGGTGGCAACGGTGTCTGGTGCCGGGTGATCGGACATGAATCGGGTCTTCGGGTAAGAGCGCTCGGCAGGGTCTGCCGACAGAAATTCTAGAGCGAGTGAGGCACGGCTTTGTCCGCGTGGGCCTTGGTGTGGGCACGACGGGGCAGGGATCGTCGGGGCTTCCGGGGTGTGGCTTGCGTGCGCGTGCAGCGCGCATGAAGGGCGGGCAGCGCTTGCGGGCAGCCGGAGGGGCGAGGCAGCATAGCGGCTGCACAGTGAATCAGGAGCGAAGACGATGACCCAAGTCGTGGTGGCTTTTCATTCGGGCTACGGCCACACCCGAAAACTTGCCGAGGCAATCGTGGCGGGCGCGCAGGCCGAGGCCGGCGTGCAGGCCGCGTTGCTGGATGTATCAGCCATCGACGAGGCGGGCTGGGCACAGCTGGCCGCGGCCGATGCCATCATCTTCGGGGCGCCCACCTACATGGGCGGTCCGTCGGCGCCCTTCAAGGTCTTTGCCGATGCCAGCTCCAAGATCTGGGGCGTCCAGGGCTGGAAGGACAAGGTGGCGGGAGGCTTCACCTGCTCGATCAGCATGTGGGGCGACAAGCACGGCACACTGCAGTATCTGATGAACTTCGGGCTGCAGCACGGCATGGTCTGGGTGGGACTCGGCATGATGCCGGGGCATCCGGCCGGTGCGCCCGATCAGTTGAACCGGCTGGGCGCCTCGATCGGGGTAGCGGCCCAGGCCGGCAACGTATCGCCCGAGCTGGAGCCGCCGGTGGGCGATATCGCCACCGCGCGTGCCTACGGGCAGCGCGTGGCGGGGATGGCGGCCCGGCTGCGCGGCGCTTGACATTCTGTCCGGGTGGCAGGCCGCCCGGCGCCGCTTGGGAAGCGTGGGCATCTTGCCGCGGTCTGCCCTGGTCTGGTCCGGGCTGCCGACGCCTGGGCGCTGGCGGGGAAGCGGCTCAGGGCGCGAGCAGTGCCACCACGAAGATGCCAATCATCAGGAAGCTGAGGGCAATCTTGGCGAGCATGCCGATCACCATGCCCAGCCAGGTGGCGATGCCGACATTGCGGGCGCGCAGCAGATCGCGGTCGACCATGTACTGGCCGATGGCAGCGCCCAGCAGCGGCATGAACAGCAGCCCCCAGAGGCCGCTGAAGATGCCGGCCACGGTTCCGATCAGCGAGCCGATGATGGCTTCGCGGCTTGCGCCGACCTTCTTGGCGCCGAGCACGCCGGCGACGTATTCGACGACCCAGGCGACGATGGCGATGACGGCGGTCGCCACGACCGTGCCGACGCTGATCAGGGTGAAATCATCGATCCAGGCGCCGAGCAGGATGCCGGCGAAGATCAG
>JBHADS010000250.1:0-6202 GCA_041855185.1 Lautropia sp.
GTTTTGGGACCAGCCCGCAGGGAAAGCCCCGCAGGACGTGCAGCACTGCGTTGCCGACTCCTTGAATCCATCCAGGATTCAGCGGAGCTGGCGCCTTGTTCTGCACGCCCTGTGCGGCTTTCGCGGGAACGAATAAGTTCATAACACGCTCTATCCGATCAAGACAAAGGGGCGCCCATTTTCTGCAGGTGCGCTCGACGGGGTGAAGCGATGAAAGGAGCAAGCAGGGTGTGTCGGGCAGTGCCGGGTCCATCGATCGTGCGGCCGGGGAGCGGATGGCAGACGGGCTGCCATCGATCCGGCGCCGTTGCCTCGCTGCCCCGGATGCTTGCCGGCGTGATGCTGGCGATGGCGCTGGCGGCATGCAGTTCGGCGCCGAAGCAGCCTGAGCAGCCCGATCTGTCGTCCCCCGGGGATTACGCGCCGCTGTCACGCTATCTGGATGCGCGCATTCCGCAGCAGATCGGGGAGGCGGGAATCGTCGGCCTCAGCGTGGCGCTGGTCGATGAACGGCGGCTGATCTGGTCGCAGGGTTTCGGCTTCAGCGATCTGGATGGCAAGATACCGGCCACGGCCGAGACGGTCTACCGGACGGGCTCGGTCGCCAAACTGTTCACCACCGCCTTGGCGATGCAGCAGGTCGAGCAGGGGAAAATGCGCCTGGATCAGCCGATCCAGCGTTATCTGCCCGATTTCTCGGTGCGCAGCCGTTTCGGCACGCCGCCGGTCATCACACCACGCCTACTGATGACGCACCACGCCGGGCTGCCAGCCAATCTGCTCAATGGCATGTGGGTGGGCCAGCCCGCGCCGCTGGAGACGATCCTGCCCGCCTTGAAGGAGGAGTATCTGCTCTATCCGCCGCGCTACATCTACAGCTACTCGAACCTGGGCGCCTCGGTGCTGGGGCTCGCGCTGCAGCGGATGACGGGGCAGGATTTTGCGGCCCTGGCTGGGCACGCGCTGCTGCAACCCCTCGGCATGCGGCAGGCCGCCTTCGCCACCGGCCTGCCGCTCGGCAAGGAGGTGTCCCGCGCCTATCTGGATGCAGAAACACGGACGGGCGAGCTGCCGCTGCGGGATGTGCCGGCCGGCGGCCTGAATGCGAGCGTGAACGATCTGGCCCGCTTCGCGCAGATGACGCTGGCCGAGGGGCGGATCGACGGTCGCCGTATCCTGAAGGCGGAGACGGTGGCCGAGATGCTTCGGGCGCAGAACGCCGATGTCGAGATGGATCAGGGCAATACGCCGGTGGGGCTGGGCTGGCACCTGGGCCGCAGCTTTGCGCAGCACGAGCCGATGGCCGAGCATAGCGGCGCCACGGTCGCGCACCGGTCGCTGATGCGCATCCTGCCGCGTCAGAAGCTCGGGGTCGTCATCCTCGCCAACACCGCCAATGCCGAGGGCATGATCGATGAGCTGGCCGACGAGATACTGGCGATGGCGGTCGAGGTCAAGACCGGCGAGCGTCCGCAACCGGCCCCGGTGCCGGAGCGCGCATCCAAACAGAAATTGTCCGAGCAGGAGGAGCAGCGCTATGTCGGTCAGTATGCCGGCGCTTTCGGCTATGGCACGATCGAGCCCGGCCGGCGCAACCTGCTGGGCGCACGGCGCGGGCTGCGGGCATACTTCGTCGACAAACGCTTCGATCTGTTCCGCCGCAAGGATGACAGTTTCGGCATGAAGTATCAGTTGATCGGGCTGATGGATGTGACGCCGCACGCCCTGTCGCGGGTCGGTGTCGAGCGCCGCAGCCTGGGCGGCCGCGAGGTGCTGCTCGCCCATACCCCGTCGGGCGACAGCATCGTGGCCGAGAAGATCCAGCCGGTGCCGATTCCCGCCAGCTGGCGCGCCCGGATCGGCGCCTATCAGGTGGCCGAATCCGCCTCCGGCGCCATGCCGGATCAGGTGGCGCTGATCGAGCGCGATGGCTTCCTGATGCTGCAATACAACCTGCCGCCCTTCGAGGACGAAGTGATGGCGATGCCCCTGAAAGCCCTGTCCGACACCGAGGCGATCACGCTGGGCGTGGGCAACGGCCTCGGTTACACGGTGCGGGTGGTGCCGGCGCCCGATGGCAGCGAGCGGCTGCGGGTGCTGGGCTATGAGCTGCAGCGTCAGAACGCGCGCTGAGCGGTTGTGACGCGGGCAGGTGCCCGGATATCGATCTACGGTGCGCAAAGGGAAAGAGCGGGCCGCGCTCTTCCAGGCTGTCGCTATAGAATGGGCAGCGGCATGGCCGCTTTCGCACGGAGCCGATGGTATCGGTTCCACCGTGCGGTCTGTCATGAAAACCGGGGAGGGCGTTCCATGTCAGCACGCAAGAGCCTGGAGGCTCGTCTGAAACATCTCTTTCTGAGCGATCTGGCGGTTGATCCCACACGCGAAGCCGAGATCGATCGGATCTTGGCGGCTTTGGCCGTCAATCTTTTTTATCTGACGACGGGGCTGATGCTGATCAGCCTGCTGCTGGATCTCTGGATACGACAGAGCGTCAGCTTCGGCACCGTGGCGCTGCTGGGGGTGCAGCAGTTTTCCGCGTGGTATGTGCTGCTCAGGGTGCGGAGGACAGGGTTGCTCGCGCGTCGTGTGGAAACGCCGGACGAATATCGGCTGGCCCTGGCCCGGCTGCGCCGGACCGCGGCCCTCTCCGGTCTGGTCTGGGGCGTGCTGATGCTGTTGCTGATGAACGTGGGGCTGCCTCTGTTGACCGGCGAGCCCGTCAGAATGGCATGGTTTCAGCTGCTGATCTGGCTGCTGGGCGGAGCGGCCTTCGGATTGGGTATGTACCTCTGGCAGAAGCGCAGGCTCGTGCTGGGCTATGAGCTGCAGCGCAGCGCCGGGCGCTGAAGCGCCCGGCCCGAACCGCTCAGCGCGCCGCGCGTAGTACCCGGTGGCCGAAGAAGAGCATGCCGCCGATGAACACCGCCAGACCCAGCCAGGCGGCTGCGCCGTCCCAGTTCTCCAGCGGCAGCGCCAGGGGCGCATCCGAGCCGCCGTTGGTGACGGAGACGACGATGATGAGCGCCAGCAGCACCCCGATCAGGCTTTCGCCGACGATCAGGCCGGCAGCCAGCAGGGTGCCGGTGCGCTCGGCGCTTTTCATGGCCCGTTCGCTGTCGGCACCATGACGGGCGCGCAGCCGGCGCTGCAGCCAGGCTGCAAGCAGGGCGCCGACGATGATCGGCATGTTGACCGAGGGCGGCAGATAGATGCCCATGCCCACGGCCAGCGCCGGCAGCGCCATCCGTTCATCCGTGCTGCGCTTGAGCAGCAGATCGATGATGATCAGCGCCACCCCGATCGCCACCCCGGTGAAGATGTAGCTCCACTGCAGGTTGTGGGCGAAGATGCCCTGGGCGATGGTGGTCATCAGCGTGGCCTGCGGGGCGGCCAGCGCCTGGTCGGGGTCCATGCCTTCACGCGGCATGGCGCCGGTGAAGCCGTAAGCCTGGTAGAGCATGTCCAGCACCGGCGCGATCACCAGCGCGCCGACCACGCAGCCGATGATCAGCGCCACCTGCTGCCGCCACGGCGTGGCTTTCACCAGATAGCCGGTCTTCAGATCCTGCAGGTTGTCGTTGGAAATCGAGGCAATCGAGATGACGGCCGAACCGCAGAACAGGGTCAGTGCCAGCATGAAGCTGCGCTGCCCCGCGTCGGCGAACAGGCCGGATGATTCGCCGATGGCCGCCAGCACCAGCGAGATGATCACGATGGAGATGATGCCGATGCCGGAGATCGGGCTGGAGGAGGAGCCGACCAGGCCCGCCATGTAGCCGCAGGCGGCAGCCACCAGAAAACCGATGACGAAGGCGAGCAGGGTGCAGGCCACCACCAGCGTCCAGCCGATGCCATCGGGCAGGCCCGCCTGCTGCACGAAATGGTGGAACACCATCCACAGCACCACCAGCATCGCCGCCGCCCACAGGATCATCGCCTTCGGTGAGAGATCCTGCTCGGTGCGGTGGCCGCTGCTGTCATGCTCGCTGTGCAGCGCCTGGAAGGAGAGTTTCAGCCCTTCGGCCATCGGCTTCAGCAGGGTGATCAGCGTCCAGATGGCGGCGATGCCGATGGTGCCGGCGCCGATGAAGCGGACTTTCTCGCGCCAGATCTGCATCGCGGTCGAGGCCATGTCGGCATCGGCCACCGCAGGCAGCGCCGACGAGAAGTAGGGCACCGCCACGCCCCAGGCGATGACGATGCCGAGCAGGATGGCGAGGCCGCCGGTCAGGCCCACCAGGTAGCCCGCGCCCAGCAGGGCCAACGAAAAGCCCATCGGCAGCTGGAAGATCGCGCTGCCGGCCTTGAACCAGGCGCTCGCGCTGTCGGCCACCACCCGCAGCCCGCCGGTCAGGAAGCTGACCAGCCCCGCCAGCAGCCCACCGGCCGCGATCTCGCGGATGCCGGTGCCGCCGTTGCGGCTGCCATTCGAGGCATCGGCCTGGGCCTCGCTGCCCACCTTCAGGATCTCGGCCGCAGCCACGCCTTCCGGGTAGGGCAGCGTGCTCTTCACCACCATCGCATAGCGCAGCGGGATGCTGAAGATCACGCCGAGGATGCCGCCGGCCGAGCACAGCAGGGCTGTCTGCCAGAACGGAAAGCCGCTCCAGTAGCCGGCCATCAGCAGCCCCGGCAGCACGAAGATCACCGAGGACAGGGTGCCGGCCGCCGAAGCCTGGGTCTGCACCATGTTGTTCTCGAGGATGTTGCTGCCCGGTGCGAAGCGCAGGATCGCCATCGAGATGACGGCTGCCGGAATCGACGAGGCGAAGGTCAGCCCCACCTTCAGGCCGAGATAGACGTTGGAGGCGGTGAAGATCAGCGTGATCAGCGCTCCCAGCACCATGCCGCGCAGCGTCAGCTCGCGGACACCGGCATAGGGGTCGTGGACAGTCTCGGTCATGGCCATGTCCTCCTGGTGGTTCTGTTCGTTGTGGTTGTTTGGTTTGTTTACATTATGACAAACAACCATTGTCCACCAATGGCCTCGGAATGCGCCGCATTCCGAAGCAGGGCGTGGGCATATTCGGGGGCTGGGGAAATGCGCGCTACGGCGTCTCGGGCGGGTTGCGCACCCCGCTGATCACATGGCCGGTGGGGCCGGCGGTGGCGGCCGAGTCGCAGTGGCCGGTCTGATCATCGAAGAAGAAATCGGGCTGGAACTCGCGCAGGAAGGGACCTTTTTCCAGACCGCCCAGAAAGAGCGCCTCATCCACCTCGACCTGCCAGTTCATCAGCGTGCGGATGGCGCGCTCGTGCGAGGGGGCGCTGCGCGCCGTCACCAGCGCGGTGCGGATGCGCATCGGACTGGGGGCATCCTTGCGCAGCCGGTGCAGGGCTTCCAGCAAGGGCTTGAAGGGGCCGGGCGGCAGCGGCGTGGCGGCCTTGCTGACCTCGTGCTCCTGAAAGGCCGACAGCCCCTGCCGGTGATAGACCTGCTCGGCCTCGTCCGAGAACAGCACCGCATCGCCGTCGAAGGCGATCCGCACCTCGTCGGGATGGGCACCGGCGCTCTGCTGCGACTTGGGATAGACCCGCGCGGCCGGAAAGCCGGCATCCAGCGCCGAGCGCACGTCCTCGGCATTGGCCGACAGGAACAGATGCGCGCCCAGCGGCTTCAGATAGGCATAGGGCGAGCGGCCGCGGGTGAAGACGCCGCGCTCCAGCGGCACCCCATGATGATGGGCCGAGCGGAAGGCGCGCATCCCGCTGGTCGGGTCGTTGCGCGACAGCAGCACCACATCGACGCGCTGCTCGCCATCCTGGTTGAAGGCCAGCAGCTTCTTCACCAGCGGCATCGCCACGCCGCCGCCGGCCGGCAGATCCAGCAGCTCCAGCTGGCGCGCCATGTAGGCGTGGTCGTCGCTGGCCTCGAACAGCCGGTTCTCCTCCTCGAAATCGAGCAGGGCGCGCGAGGAGATGGCGACGATCAGTTGCTTGCGGCTGGTGGCACGGCTCATGGTGGGCTTTCCTGGCAGTTCCGGGCGGTGGCACGAGGCCGTCCGGCGATCGTAGAGCATCCGGGCCGGCGCAGCTTGGCAGAATGTATCGCGTGTTGTATGCGGGTCTGCGGCGCTTACAACCCCGGGCAACATGCCCTATCCCTTGGGGTTATTATGCGTGGCATTTCCGTCTTTCTTGATCGCCTCGCGCAAGGGCTGCTTATGAAATTCCGTTTCCCGATCGTCATCATCGATGA
>JBHADS010000251.1:0-6851 GCA_041855185.1 Lautropia sp.
TGGTCGGCCAGCACCCTGCGTTCACTGAACGGACTGGATGCCATCCTCGAGGACGAAGGTGTCGAGACCGAGGATGACGACGACAGCGGGGAGCCATCCGCCCCCGCGCCGAGCAACGCGCCCCGAACCGGGACGGCAGACGCCGCAACGACCGCACCCGCCCTGCCGGCTGCGAATCCCTGAAAGTCCTGCACAGCAGCCCTCTCCCACCGGGAGAGGGCTGCTGCCCCACCGACAGGCCGGGCCGAGTCTCCTCATCAGCCAAGTCGCCCCCTCGGGCCGCACTGTCATCGAACTGTCATCCAGACTTCATGCGTCTGTCATATTGAGCTCCTATGATGCCGGGCATTCAAACCACCGGAACGAGCAGGATCATCATGGGCAGACCCTTCAGAACGTCGCTGATCAAGAAAATCCACGAGAACGACGTCAGCAACTACTCCCGGAACCCCGCGTTCTCCGAGGTGCTGGAAACCCACCTGTCCCGCCGCCGGTTGCTGAAACACGGTAGCGCACTGGGGCTGGTGGCGGCCCTGCCGGCCTGTACCACCGGCAGCGGACTCCGTTCGCTGCCTTCGCTCAAGCATGCACCCGCCGAAACCGGCATCACCCCAGCCAACAATCTGGGCAAGGCCAGCCGACTGGGCTTCCGCTCGCTGCCGGTTTCCAGCGCCGACACCGTGACCGTACCCCCCGGCTACACCGCCCGCGCCTTCTACAAATGGGGCGATCCCGTCGGTGTGGCGGGCAAGATGCCGGCCTTCCAACCCGATGCCGGCAACAGCGCCCGCGACCAGTCCTATCAGGCTGGCATGCATCACGACGGCATGGCCTATTTCCCCCTGCCCCAAGGCAGCCGCAACAGCGACCACGGCCTGCTCGCACTGAACCACGAGTACGTCGACAATGGTCTGCTGTTTCCGGATGGCACCGCCAACTGGAATCTGGACAAGGTGCGCAAGAGCCAGAACGCGATGGGCATCTCGGTCGTGGAAGTGAAGCGCGGCCCCTCCGGCCAATGGCAGGTGCAGCGTCCCTCCACCTATGCACGCCGCATCACGCCTTACACGCCGATGGATATCTCCGGGCCGGCCCGTGGACACGCCCTGATGCGCACCGAGGAAGACCCGAGCGGCACCCATCTGCTGGGCACGATGCAGAACTGCGCCAACGGCCAGACGCCGTGGGGCACCTATCTGACCTGCGAAGAAAACTGGTCCGATATCTTCGTGGCCCCGCGCAAGCCCACGCAGCTGGAGAAGCGCTACGGCATCCTCGATGTGGACGAGGCTTACCGCTGGCACGAGTTCGACGCCCGCTTCGACACGAGCAAGACGCCGAACGAACCGAACCGCTTCGGCTGGGTAGTGGAGATCGATCCCTACGAGCCGCACAGCACCCCGGTCAAGCACTCGGCGCTGGGCCGCTTCAAGCACGAAGGCGCAACCGTCACCATCGCCCCCGATGGCCGGGTCGTGGTCTACAGCGGCGACGACCAGCGTTTCGAGTACATCTACAAATTCGTCTCCAAGAATCGTTACGACCCGAATGACCGGGCAGCCAACAAACGCCTGCTGGCCGAAGGCACGCTGTATGTCGCCCGTTTCAAGGAAAATGGCGAAGGTGAATGGCTGCCGCTCGTGCATGGTCAGAACGGTCTGACAGCCGACAACGGCTTTGCCGATCAGGGTGAGGTACTGGTCAAGACCCGTCTGGCGGCCGACAAGCTCGGTGCCACCAAGATGGACCGCCCCGAATGGATTGCCGTCGACCCCTATCGCAGCGGCAGCGTCTACTGCACGCTGACCAACAACGATCAGCGTGGCACGACGGGCAAACCCGGTCCGGACGCCGCCAATCCCCGTGCAGACAACCGCTTCGGCCACATCATGCACTGGCAGGAGGCCCAGGGCGATGCCACCAGCACCCGTTTCGACTGGGATATCCTGGTATTGGCCGGCCGCCGCGACACCCGCGACAGCAACCATCGCAGCAATGTCCAGGATCTGGATTTCGGCAGCCCCGACGGACTGTCCTTCGACCATCGCGGCGTGCTGTGGATTCAGACCGATGTCTCGGCCAGCACCATCAACGCCAAGGTCTACACCGGCATGGGCAACAATCAGATGCTGGCGACGGTTCCGGGCACCAACGAGTACCGTCGTTTCCTGACCGGTCCCAACGGCTCCGAGATCACCGGCATCGCCTTCACCCCGGACAACCGCACGCTGTTCATCAACATCCAGCACCCGGGCGAACCGAAGGAAGGCGATACCGATCCGGCCGACCCGATGGCCATCTCGAACTGGCCGGATGGCCCGCACGGCGGAAGGCCACGTGCGGCCACCGTCGTCATCACCAAGGACGACGGGGGCATCATCGGCACCTGAAGCCGACACGCGCCCCCGCCACGTGGCTCAGGGCCGAGCGCTCACCGGACCGAATTCGGCCGGTGCCCAGCGATAGGCCTTGCGCGCCGGCAGCACATGGCCAATGCCGGGGAAAGGCAGATGCGCCCCGGCCACCCACCAGCCCTGCTGGGCCGCGCGAGCCATGATCGTGCGACGGGATTGCACCGCCACCTTCGGCGTGGCATCGAAGCCCGCCCAGACCCCGGGTTGCTCGAACTGGATGGCGTGGAAGTGCACGATGTCGCCCCAGACCAGCAACTGATCCCGCGCGGCGTCCAGATCGCGCAGCTGCGCTTTCTGCGCGGGCGTTGCGGGGCCGGCACGCCGTTTTCCGGCATCGGCCGCCGAATCATCGGCTCGTGCCGCATCCTGCCCTGCGCCATCCTGCGTGCTGCCCGACGCAACGGCCCCATCGATCAGCCAGGACACATGACCGATCGTGTGCCCCGGCGTCTTCAGTGCCTTCACGCCCGGCGGCAGCGCATCCCGCTCCCCGAAACGTTCGAGACGCCCGGCAGACTGATAAGTCTCCAAAGCAATACGTGCATTGTCAAAGAACGGCTGTGCGTCCTGGGGTGCCTTGGCCTTCTGCGCCGCGTTCATCCAGAAATCAGCTTCGGTCGCCGACACCCAGACACGGGCATTGACGAAGACTCGATGCCCATCCTTGTCCACCAGTCCACAGACATGATCCGGGTGCGCATGGGTCAGCAGCACATCGGTGATCGCGTCCGGATTGACGCCCGCAGCGCGCAGACTCTGCGGCAAAACCCCTGCCGTCGGTGCCAGACAATCACGCGCTCCGGTATCGAACAACATCAGACGATCGCCCCGCCGCACCAGAAAGGTGTTGACCGCCGTGCGGATACTGTCGCCCTCCTCGGGCACGAAACCGCGCTTCAGCATCGCCTGAGCCCGTGCCGGCCGGATGCCCTGCACCATCGCATGCGGAATCGGCAGAAAACCATCGAGCAAGGCAGTGACCTGCAGCGTTCCCACCTGCTGCCGGAACACGCCCGGCACCTGCTCGAAGGCACTTGAGCCCGTCGCCCCCTGAATCGGGGCTCCCGCACGCTGCGCAGTACCAGCCCCCGCCTTGGGGGCAGCCTGGGCAACTGTCAGCCCTCCCGTACCCGGTGCAGTCGCATCCGCCTGCATGGCGAGCACCTCGGCGCCCACTGGAACTACCGGCGAACGGGCCAGACCCGTGCCCGCCATCGTGCACAGCGCGGCCCCCAGGGCCACACTCAGCATCCAGGGCCGCAGCGGCGCGGCTTTCTTCCCTGCCTTCGACATCATATGCATTCCCTCCCGATTCCAACAATCGATCATCACCTGGGCCGCGGCCAGCGCTCTGGCTCTCGACACGCCACGCCGGACAGACTGCGTCGGACGATTGTCCGCACGCGCACTGCCGAAGCCAATGCACGACCGCGCCCCACGTTCCAACGATACCCGCAATCAGCCTCGTCAGGCGCTCAGTTTTGCGGCTGAAACGCTCAACGCGCGCCTCCGCTTACATGCTGCAATCTTTGGGAAGCGTCCAGTCCGATGCGGCCCGCCCCAGATCCAGTCAGCGCGTATTGCCGATATCCGAAGGCGCCAAACCATATCGCATCCGGAAGGCGCGCACGAAACTCTCCGTCGATCGATAGCCGACCCGTGCAGCGACCGTCTTGACCGGCAACGACGTGGAATAGAGCAGATCCAGCGCACAGGCCAGACGCGCGTCGGTCAGCAGCGCCCGAAAACCGCTTCCCTCCAGCGCCAGCCTTCGTCGCAGCGTTGCACCCGACATCCCGAGCGCCTGCTCGAAATCCCGCGCCTGCCAATCGCGGGCAGGCTGCTGCATGATGTGCGCCTGAATCTGCCGCACCAGCGTCTGCGCCGGAGGCAGCAACAACCCCGGCATCCCCTCGCGGCACAGCATCACCGTCAGCAGCACCAGCGCAGCCCGGGCCGCCGGGTAGTCGCCCCGCAACAGCGCATCGGCCCATGCCTGCAAACTGGAAGCAAACGTCCGCACCGCATACCGGCCGACGACCGACTGTGGCTCCCCGGACCGCAGCGGCCCGCCCCAGACCAGCCGCGCCGCTTCCAGCACCTCCTCGCACAGCGGCACCACCAGCGCCTGGTACATCCCGGACTCCGGATCGGGCTCGTGCACCAGATCGAGACAAGCGCCCGCGCACATCACCAGCAGATCCCCCTGCCGGAAAACCCGCTCCTGCCGCAAGCCCGCCTCGCTCCCGGGCTGCACCCGTGCCACACACTTGCTGCCCTGCATCACCAGCGACAGCGTGGCCTGCTTCATCTCGACCGAGTGAATCCCATGCGCCGTGCGCGCCGACACACAGGCAAGCGCCTCGACACCTCCCCGATCGAGCACACGGTTCAGCGTCGCATACAGGGCCGCCACAGGATCGATCCTGGCCTCGGAGGAAGCCAGAGCACGGGAAGACTGCGCCGACGGGCGCAACACAACAGAAGAAGGATCAAGCGCGGGATTCATGTCGGCATGGTAGCGGAGGAGGCTGTGGCATCCATGCCCGGCGATACGCAGCGATACCTGCACACCGGTAATGGCAACCATCGCCGCCGTGGGCAGTCATCGAGCCCGCTGCAATGGAACGTGCTCCCGCTCGATCACCGCACGGAACGCCTCGCTGGTGCTGGCCCAGTCCAGCACATCCACCTTCCAGGGCAGTTCCGATTCCACGAAGTCCTCGCGCAGCGCTGCCAATACCCCGAGCGGCACCGGCGCCGGGCGGATGATGGCGAGATCCAGATCCGAATAAGCCCGGGCAGTCCCCCGGACCCGCGAGCCGAAGGCCCAGACCTCATCCTCCGGCACATGCCGGTGCAGGATCTCCTGCACGATGCGCCAGTGCGCAGGCATCACATCGAGCGCCGGCATCTGCACCCCGGCGCCGTCCGGCTTCCGATCCGCAGCATCAGCCTCCCGCATCAACCCCACCCTCCCCGGAACGCGCCTGCCTGGCCTGCAGGCGTTCGAGCAGATATTCTGCTTCCTCCAGAAAACGAGGAATCCTGGCCACGACCTCCAGCGCAATGGCCTCGTCATAGGTGTGGCTGGTTCTGGAGCGCATCTCCCTGAACAAGCGCCAGTCCGACCAATCCCCAAGCAGCAACCCCTGATCGCTGCCCGAGCGGATCAGATCAGCGAACACCATCTCCGTGTAAAGCTCCGGCGTCGGCGCCACTTGCACCAAGTAACGCCGCAGCATCTTGTGACTGATCTCATAGGTGAACTCGAAACGCTGAATCAGGCCGTCCCGAACCTGATCGTCACGGATGTCCTGCTGATAGCGCACCCAGCCCGCCTTCAGGCGTTGCACAGCGCGCTCCAACGGAGCAAGATCCAGCTGCTGGTCGATCATCTTCCACTCCAACGAGTCTGCAGCCGCCTTTGTACCGGGGATCGGCTGTTTCTTCAAGCGCTACGCCCCACGCCTGCCCATGCCTCGTCGCACCCGCCCCTACCTGATGCACGCATCCTTCCGGCCGGACATCCGCATCGACTACCAACGCTATCCCTTCGATATTCCGGCCGTTCGGGCAATCGACCAGATCCGCTTCCATCCCAACGTCACCTTCTTCGTCGGCGAGAACGGCTCGGGCAAATCCACCGTGCTGGAAGCCCTCGCAATGGCCCTGGGCTTCAGCCCTGAAGGCGGAACCCTCAACGTCAAGCTGCAGACCGTCGAATCCGTATCGATGCTGCACGAGGCAATCCAGCTCGCCCGCGCCCCCGGCATCAAACCTTACGACCAGTACTACCTGCGTGCCGAGAGCTTCTTCAACCTGGCGACCTACATGGACGAGGTCGGCTACCTGAGCGGCTACGGCGGCCGATCCCTGCACCAGCAATCCCACGGCGAAGCCTTCATGGCCGTGCTCACCCACAAACTGCGGGGACATGGCTTCTACCTGCTGGACGAACCCGAAGCCGCCCTCTCCCCCACTCGCCAGCTGGCTGCGCTGCGTGCCATCGACCAGCTGGTCGATGCCCATTCCCAGTTCATCATTGCCACCCACTCCCCGATCCTGCTCGCCTACCCCCACGCCCGCATCATCCAGTTCGACCGCGATGGCGTGCACGAAATCGCCTACGAAGACACCGAGCACTACTTCATCACCCGGGATTTTCTGAACCACTACCCGCAGCGGCTGGCGCGGTTGTTGGGGGAGGAGTGATCAGCGGATGATGCCAAACACCCGGTGCGTAATTGACTCTGGCATCATAAGCCCGTCAATCTTTAGGTGGAGATGCTGAAAGCATCAGTCGGCCGGAGTCCCTTTGTGAGCCTCTTTGTCGCCGCAGGGTTGCCACGATGCGTCGGTACGAAATCTCTTGGTCGGCATGGCCAGCGATCTTCCCTGATGCTGGTGGCTCTTTCAGCTGATCGACCCCAAACA